>JBBRHH010000162.1:0-11023 GCA_038222915.1 Tepidisphaerales bacterium | reverse complement strand
CGAAACCATCGACGACTACAACGCCCAGGCCGGCGAACTCGCCGAGCCCTACCGCTTCCTCGTCATCGCCGATTTCCCCGTCGGCTTCTCCGATGAAGCTATGAAACGCCTCAGCAGCATCGCCGCCAGCGGCGCACGCTGCGGCGTCTACACCCTGATCATGCGCGACACGCGCCAATCCCTCCCCCACGGCACCCATCTTGACGATCTCGAGCACGACAGTGTCAACCTCGTCCAGGAAGCCGATCGTCTCGTCTGGGACGACGACGTTTTCCGCCAGTTCCCACTGGTGCTTGATCCTCCACCCAGCGAAGAATTTCTCACCCAGATCCTCCACGTCGTCGGCGAAGAGGCCAAGCGCGCCAAGCGCGTCGAAGTCCCTTTCGATACCATCGCTCCGCCCTCCACCGAAATCTGGAACCGCAGCACCGCCGAAGATCTCCTCGTCCCCATCGGCCGCATGGGCGCAACCCGTCTCCAGTACATGCGCCTCGGCCGCGGCGTCGCTCAGCATGTCCTCATCGCAGGTAAAACCGGCTCCGGTAAATCAACGTTGCTCCACGCCCTCGTCACCAACCTCGCCATGTGGTATTCGCCCGACGAAGTTGAGTTCTACCTCATCGACTTCAAGAAGGGCGTCGAGTTCAAAACATACGCCACCCACTCGCTCCCCCACGCCCGTGCCATCGCCGTAGAAAGCGACCGCGAGTTTGGCCTCAGCGTCCTCCAGCGCCTCGACGCCGAACTGGGCCGCCGCGGTGATCTCTTCCGCAAGGCCGGCGTGCAGGATCTCGCGTCGTACCGCCCAACGCCCAACGCCGTCCCCATGCCGCGTACACTCCTCGTCATCGATGAATTCCAGGAGTTCTTCTCCGAAGACGACAAGCTCGCGCAAGATGCCGCCCTCCTCCTCGACCGCCTCGTCCGGCAGGGCCGTGCCTTCGGCGTCCACGTTCTCCTTGGCTCGCAAACCATCGGCGGCACCTCCGGCCTCTCTCGCAGCACCATCGGCCAGATGGCCGTCCGCATTGCCCTGCAAACCAGCGAGGCCGATTCGCAAATCATCCTCGGCGACGGCAACTCCGCCGCCCGCCTCCTCTCCCGTCCCGGCGAAGCCATCTACAATGACGCCGGCGGCCTCGTCGAAAGCAACAGCCCCTTCCAGATCGCCTGGCTCGCCGACGAACAACGCGAACGCTATCTGATCGACGTCCACGCCCGCGCCGCCCGCAACCCATCCATCGCGCGGAACCACCCCGCACCGATCGTCTTTGAAGGCAACGCCGCCGCCGACATCGAAAAAAATCCCCAGCTCGAAAAACTGCTCAACGCCTCGACGTGGAACTCCAAATCATCCGCTGCTGCCGCATGGCTCGGCGAACCCGTCGCGATCAAAGACCCGACCGCCATCAACTTCCGCCGCCAGAGTGGCGCAAACCTCATCGTAGTCGGCCAGCAGGAAGAATCCGCCCTTGCCATCCTCGCCAGCGCCGTCATCAGCATCGCCGCCCAGCAAAGCCCGCAGTTCGCCATCTTCCACGTCCTTGACGGCACACCCGCCGACTCGCCCCTCGCCGCCCTCTTTCCGCGCCTCAAAGATGCCCTCCCCCACACCGTCAACCTCGTTGACTACCGTGCGGTCGGCGACACCATCAATGAACTCGCCCAGGAACTCGGCCGCCGCCAGGCCACCGAAATTCCCGACGCCCCCTCCATCTACCTCATCATCAACGGCCTCCAGCGCTACCGTATGCTCCGCAAGACCGAAGACAGCTTCAGCTTTTCCGCGGGCGGCGACGAAGAAAAACCGGCCGCCCCTGAAAAACAATTCGCCGATCTCCTCCGCGAAGGCCCGCCCAACGGCATCCATGTCCTCGCGTTCTCCGACACCCTCGTCAGCCTCGACCGCACCCTCGATCGCAACTCCATGCGCGAGTTCGACAACCGTGTCCTCTTCCAGATGAGTGCCGCCGACTCCAGCAACCTCATCGACTCACCCATTGCCAACAAGATGGGTTTTTATCGGGCGCTCGCCTACAGCGAAGAGCAGGGCGTCACCGAAAAATTCCGCCCCTATGCGCTCCCCGCCAAGGCCTGGCTCGACACCGTCCATTCCCGTCTGGCCTCCCGTGCCCAGCCGGCCCCGGTCTTGGAATCCTGACCGCGCGGCAATATATTGCTGTACATCGCGTATTGATCAGGAACAAGGAACACCACTTCGGAGACCACCCAATGGCGCAGGCAAACAATTTCCTCCACCCTCTCGAATCGCGAACCCTCATGTCCGCTACAACCACCGTTGACCTTGGCCCGCTCGAGCAGGCCGTCACCGACACCCGAGCCCAGTTGAAGGCCGACATCCTCGCCGCCAATGACACATTGAAGCCCGATCGCCAGGCCGTCAAAGACGCCCGCACCGCGTTCAACAACAGCATCGCCGGCCTCAACGCGACCCTGAAGTCCGACCGCGAAGCCGCCAACACCGCCCTCGAAGCCGATCGCAAGGCCATTAGCGACAAGCGCGCCGAAGACAATGCCACTGTCTTCAGCGACTACAAACAAATCGCCCTCGACCTCGCCAACCCCGACGCCCTCGCCGCCGATCTCGCAAAACTGAAGACCGATCGCGCCGACGCCCGCGCCGCCTTGAAGGTCGATCTCCCGCCACTCCAACTCGCCCTTGAAACCGACGCCAAGCCGTGGGAAGACAAAATCGCCGCGGACCGCGACGCCATCAAAACCGCCCGCGCCAGCAACACCGCCCTCACCGATGCCCAGGCCAAGCTCGACACCGATCGCAACACCTTCTATGCAAAACTGTTGCTCGATCACAAAGCCTTCGCCGACGCCCGCGCCGCCTTGCACGCCGCCCGTCACCCGGTGACCACGACCGTCTGATCCACTCAACGAACTTCAGACCCACAGCAAGAGCCTCCGGCCACCCCGCCGGAGGCTTTTTCTATGCCCAGCCACTTCCCCGCCGACCGGTTGTCTGCGAAACTACCCTCCATGAAAATGCCAACCCTCGCTGTACTGCTTCTCCTGATCACAACCGTCTCCGCGCTTCACGCCGCTGACGCCCCCGCCACTCAGCCATTTAAACTCCCGGCCCCCGATGCCGAGGGCTGGGTCCATCCATTCAACGGCAAAAATCTCGACGGCTGGTGGGGCGACATGAATCTCTACAAGGCCGTCGACGGCGAGATCGTCGGCAAGACCGAAACCGGCATCAAGGCCAACGAATTTCTCAAGAGCCGCTTCGAGCTCGGTGATTTCAAGCTCGTCCTCCAGATCAAGCTCGTCCCCAACGGCGCTAACAGCGGCGTCCAGTTCCGCAGCCAGCCCCAGGGCGGCAATGAGATGAAAGGCTATCAGGCCGACTCCGGCGCAGGCTGGTGGGGCAAGCTCTACGAAGAATCCGGTCGAGGCCTCCTCACCAAGGAAGACCGCGAAGGCTTCCTCAAAAAGGAAGAATACAACACCTACGAAATTATCGCCGTAGGCGACAAAATCCGCACCGCCCTCAACGGCAACATCTGCGTAGACATCGACGACCCCAAAGGCGACAAGAAGGGTTTACTCGGCCTCCAAGTCCACGCCGGTGGGCCGACGGAAGTGCACTTCAAAGACATCAAGATTCAGTTGGATCCGAAGGATTCGAAGTTCACTACGGTGAAGGAATGACCTCATCCTGAGTGTACTCGCGAAGGATCAAGGCGCATTCCGAGAACATCCAAGACCACCGATATTGAGCGCGACCCCAATCGGCGGCACGATTCCAGTTCAGTCGACCTATGAGAAACGCGCCCAAGTCCCGAGCCCCATGCACAACTCCGATAATGCGTATGGGCGACACGTCCCACTCATAAACGATGACGTAGGAGTAGACGGACCAGAATTTGTACCGACCGCTCAAGAGATCCTCGCGAAAATGCCCCATACCCGGCATGTCGCCCAATGTACGAAACGCTTCACGAAATTTGTGATACACATCGATTGCGCGATCAACTGAGGACTCCAGCGCGATATATTGCACGATGTCGTCGACGTCACACTTCGCTTGTCCAGTGAGCTTATATCTCGTCATGCCGCATCCGGCTTGGAAGCTCTTTTCTGGAGCCGCACAAGTAGATCATCCATGAACTTCTCCCCATCTATCAATTCGCCGCGATCCGCTTCCGCGGCGGCTCGTTCCAGCTTTATCTTCAGTGCAGCGTGCGCGGCTTCACGATCGCGCTCTTGCATCTCAAGTAACCGAAGACCTTCGCGAACAACCTCACTTGCCGTTTGATACCGCCCTGTTGAGACACGATCTTGAATGAACTGTTCAAGTTCAGGCGTGAGAGACACGTTTAGGCTGTTTCGAGCTGGCATAAAACTATTATTGCCCAACTTCCCGAGGGTGTCAAATACTGACACCCGGTGTGCCCTTCGAACTACTCCCGCCGCCAGATCGTCTCCTCCGCCCGATCCTCCAGCGCAATCCCCACCTCCGCCAACCCCTTCCGGATCCGATCCGCCAGCGCATAATCCTTCGCCGCCCGCGCCTCGTTCCGCAGCGCAATATTCAAATTCACCACCCCATCCAACAGCGCCGTATCCTTATGCTCGGCCTTCGCCGCCTCCTTGCGGAACAGCCCCAGCACCCCGCCCAATTTCTTCACCGTCACCGTCGCGGCCGCCGCCGCCCGCACCATGTCCGCCACCTTGTCCCGCTCCACATTGTTCTGCTCAAGAAAACTATTGATCTCCCCGGCCAATTCATGCAGCACCGCGATCGCCCCGGCCGTATTGAAGTCGTCGTCCATCATCTCCAGAAACTTCATCTTGAACGCCAGCACCGCCCGGATGAAGTGCGCCAGGTCCGACTCCAGCAGCGCCGACGCCAGCGGATCCACATCCTGCGCCGCCTCCGAGACCGCCTCGCCGGTAATCCGCTCCACCCGCTCGAACAGCCGCCCAAATGTTGAAAGCCCCTTGCGCGCCGCCGCCACCACCTCATCCCGAAAATCAATCGGGCTGCGGTAGTGCGTGCTCAGCAGCAGATATCGCAAAAGATCCGCCCCATGCGTCTCCACAAACTGCCGCGCCGGGACGACATTCCCCAGGCTGCCGCTCTGTTTTTCGTCCTTCCACTCCCCGCTGGGAAGCTTCGTGCGCAACCGCGTCAGTCCATTGTGCAGCCAGAATTTTGCAAACGTCACTCCCGTCGCCGACTCCGATTGCGCCAGTTCGTTTTCATGGTGCGGGAACATCAGGTCCAACCCGCCGCCGTGAAAATCGAACGTCTGGCCCAGATATTTCATCGCCATCGCCGAGCACTCAATATGCCAGCCCGGCCTCCCCGCGCCCCACGGCGATTCCCACAGCGGCTCGCCCGGCTTCGCCGCCTTCCACAATGCAAAATCGGCAGGATTCTTCTTCCCCGCCGCCTCCACCTCGCGCAGACCGGCCTCCTGCTCCTCCACCTTCCGGTGCGAAAGCTTTCCGTAGTCCGCGTCCGATGTCACATCAAAATAGACATTCCCCTCGGCCGCGTACGCGTGCCCGCGCTCGATCAGCGTCTTGCACAGATCGATGATCTCCGTGATGTGATCCGACGCCTTGGGAAACTTGTCGATCGTGTCGATCCCGATCATCGTCAGGCAGTCGAGATATTCCTTGGTGTACTTGTCCGCCAGCGCTTGTACCGTCGAGCCCAGCTTCGTGGCTGCGTCAATCAGCTTGTCTTCCACATCCGTGATGTTGACGATCCAGGTCACCTCAAACCCTTTGAACTGCAGGTAACGCTTGATCGCATCAAAAATAACCGGCCCGACCATGTGGCCAATATGCGGTGCTTTGTAAACAGTGGGCCCGCAAAGATAGATGCCGACCTTCCCCGGCCGCACAGGTTCAAACAATTCTTTCTGACGTGTAAGCGAGTTATAAACGCGAAGGCTCATAGAACGCGCTAGTGTGCGGCGGGGCTCCTCATTTGTCCAGAAATCCCACCGGCGCGGCGCCACTTACCCGGCTACGCTTCTTCATCCAGTACGTCCGCATACTTGCGAAGAAACGCACTCAGCGCACAAGGCGCAATCGGCAGCGAAGCAAAAGCCATCCACACTTCCCCCGGCGCTTCCACCGGCAGCCCCGCCAGCATCTGCCCCGCCGTCATGTACGTACCCCTCGGAAGACGATCGATCTCCGAAGCAATCCAACGAACTTGTGCCGCTTGACCACGGGTAGCACTGATCAAAAGATTTCCACAAAGCGTGGCGATGTTATCTCAGGCAACGCCGGGACGATGCCGTCGGGATTTCCCCCTTCCGATCTCAGTAGAAACCGCAAAAATCCTTCTAAATAAAGTTGCGACGTCGTAGACTGCCCAAGGCCGAGTTGATCGCTACTTTGCATATCTTTTCACGTCACGGAGAATTCATGTCCAAAACACCGGCACATTTCGGACGGCTCTATCCTCTGCTCATCACCCTGTCGGCCCTGCTCCCGATCCAGCCGCTGCGGGCGGCCGACGCCCCACCCAATCCGCCGGAGCTGGCCGTCCTCGACAAGTTCGTCGGCGAGTGGACAACCGAATCCACCGTCCTCGTGCTCGACAGCAAACCGCAAAACTTGAAAACCACTGGCACCGCCCTTCGCAAGTGGGCCCTCAACAAACGGATCGTCGAAGAAACCGGCAAGAGCTCCGATGGCTCGGAAAGCCGAACCATCTTCGGCTACGACGCCTTGAAAAAGCAGTATCGCCTCTGGTTCTTCGATTCGTATGGGACTGCCCTGGAAATGCACGGCGACTGGAACGACGCGACCCAGACCTTCACACTTCTAACGGAACTGGGCGGCGGCCTCACGCAAGCATCGACGGTTCATTTTCCAGACAAGGACACGCAGGAATGGACCTCAAAGGTGTCCGACACCGCCAACAAGGTCTACTTCGACGGCACCGGCAAACTCAAACGCACGAAGTGAACAACCGCGCCCCAAACGCGGGAATGGGCCACTCTATGAAAGAGGATTCGCCGACCGTTGTCCTGCCCTACGCGCCAAATGCGCAGCCAACGACGCGCAGCCGCCTTCGCACCGTCGGCCGCATCATCGGCTGGGCATTCCTCGGATCACTCATTGCCCTCATCCTCACCTGGGGCGTATTTTTCGTATACGACTCGCTTTCTCCAAGCCACGACAGCAACGAGTCCCGCGCCTGGTCCCAGTTCGCCCTGGTGATGATGAGCCCCTGGGCCGGCTTCATCCCCGGCCTCATCTACGGCATTGTCCGCGCTCGCAAGGCGAGTCAACCGCTCCCGCCTTAATGTTGCCTTCAGGTTCATCGGCTATAACTCACCCCATTAACCCGCCCAGAGCGGCAAGGAGCCCCTATGAAACGTTTCTCAATGTTCTTCCTCTTAATGGCCGTTCTCGGCGGCCTCACCCTCCTCGGCCGCGCCATGGCTGCCGACGCTCCCGACGGCCCGCCGCCCCCGCGCCAGGACGGCGGCCAGGGCGGCCCTCCCCCCGGCGGTGCGGGCGGCCCACCTCCTCCCGGCGTCCACGTCATCCCCCCGTTCGTCGTCGGAAAACTCAACCTCACCGACGATCAAAAGAAACAAATCGGCGACCTTGAAAAAGGCGTAGCCGACAAACTCGCCACCATCCTCTCGGCCGACCAAATGAAAACCCTCATGGAAACCCGCCCACCCCAGCGCGACCAGAACGGCCCCCCCGGCGGCGGCCAAGGCGGACAAGGTCAGCCCGGCGGCCAGGGCGGCCCACACAACGGCGGTCAGGGTGGCCAAGGCGGTCAAGGCGGAAACGGCGGCGGCCAGGGCGGCCCCCAACAACGCCCCCGCCGGTAATTCGCCAATCGCGATCTACGAAAAATCATATGGCGCGGCATGGACAACCCATCCATGGCCGCGCCATATTCATTTCATGACCCTCCGCGCCACCACCCTCCTCCTTCTCGCCCTCGTCTCCACTACCCGCGCCGCCGATCCACCCACAACCTTCCCGATCGACGATCCAAAAATCACCCTCTCCCCCTACGTCTGGAAACCCACCGGCCAAGCCCAGTCCGCCCGCATCGAAGCCACCATGCCCGGCGCATACCTCAAGCTCAACTTCGAAAACTCCAAATCCATCCAGCTCCTCATCGACGGCGACGCCAACAAAAACTGCCCACCCGCTTCCATGCCCGTCGTCGATTTCTCCATAGACAACGGCCCCTACAAAACCACCCAGCTCACAAAAACCTCTGACATCTATCCCCTTCCCCTCGCCGATTCCCTCGACCCCGCCAAACCCCACCAACTCGAATTCCACTTCCGCTCCGCCAATCTCGGCCCAGACCGCTGGAAAGCCTCCACCGTCCACCTCCGCGTCGCCGGCCTCCAGCTCGACCCCAACGGCGCCCTCCTCCCGACCACACCCCATGCAAGACGCGCCCTCGCCTTCGGCGATTCCATCACCGAAGGCGTCTGCGTCGAAGGCCTCTGCCCCTACTACTCCAACCTCCTCATGAACAACGCCCGCGCCACCTGGTTCCCCCTCGTCGCCAGCGCCCTCGACTGCGAGTACGGCCAACTCGGCACCGGCGGCCAGGGCATGGTCAAACAAGGCATGGCCCTGCCCCCGCTCCCCCAAACCTGGGACCACTACGACGCCGCCACTTCCCGCATCACCAACGAAAAACTCCTCCCTGAGCCCGACTACATCTTCTGCGCCATGGGCACCAACGATTACCTCGAAAACTCCGACAAACCCTCCAACATCACCGAGGCCTACACCACCTGGCTCACCGCCGTCCGCAAAGCCGCCCCCAACAGCGCCATCTTCTGCATCACCCCGCCCTTAGGCTGGCACGCCGAAGAAGTCGCCGCCGCCGTTGCAGCCAGAAACAAGTCCGGCGACGATAAAGTCCACCTCATCGACACATCCCCGCTAAAATCCGGCTTCGACGCAAAGCGCCCCACAAAACTAGCCCTCGACGGCGTCCACCCCTCCCTCTACGGCAATGCCCTCCTTGCCACCCTCATCACCAGCCAAACCCAAAAGTCCATCGGAAAGTAACGCGTCGAACAATCGCGCCCAGCTCGTCTTCATAACGTATTTTCCTTGACTCCCCCGCATCCCCGACTGATCATTTCGTCTCACGCATTCGTTCGGCGCTACAAGCCCCAGTCCACGGCGCTGCCTTCACTTCACGATCCCGCAGCGCATCGCATTCTCGCGGAGGATACGTCATGCAACCCACCACACGTCGTGAATTTCTCGCGGACATCGGCAAGGGAATGATCGTCGCCACCGTCGGCATCGGCATGGCCTCGGAACTCGGCATCGCCGCCCCGGTCGAAGACCCGCCTGCACGCCTCAAGTTCGGCCCCCTCGAATCCCTTGTCGGCCTCATGCAGGACACCCCCATCGACAAGCTCATGCCCACCCTCGTCGCCCAGCTCAAGTCCGGCGTCGAGTTGAAAAAACTTCTCGCCGCCGGCGCACTCGCCAACGCCCGCACCTTCGGCGGCGAAGACTACGTCGGCTTCCACACCGTCATGGCCCTCGCCCCCGCCATGCACATGGCCGACGAACTCCCAACCCAACAGCAGCCGCTTCCCGTCCTCAAAGTCCTCTATCGCAACACCGCGCGCATCCACGAGCACGGCGGCGCCAACAGCGAAGTCCTCCACCACGTCAACCCCGCCGCCATCCCCGAAGGCGTCAACGGCGGCGAAGCCCTCCGCGAACTCGTCCGAAAAGGGGACCGGAAAAACGCCGAGGAAACTTTCGCCGCCCTCGCCGCCATCTCCCCTGAAGAAGCCCTCAACGACGCCCTCTACGCCGTCCAGGACGAAACCGAAGTACATCGCACCGTTCTCCCCTATCGCTCATGGGACATGCTTGGCCTCATCGGCAAGGAACACGCCCACACCCTCCTTCGCCAGAGCGTTCGCTATTGCCTCGCCGACTGGGCCAAACCCCGCACCGACGGCCCCACCGCGATCCTCGCCAAAATGCTCGACAAGCATCACCTCCTCGCCACACCGCCCGGCGATCGCCTCGCCGAAGACAAGTGGATCGATGAAATGTCCATGTCCATCTTCAAGGCCACGCCCGAGCAGGCCGCCGATCTCGCCGCCGCCGCCCTCGCCGACCACATTGCTCCCGACTGCATCGGCCAGGCCATCTGCCTCGCCGCCAACCAACTTCTCCTCCGCGACATCGGCCGCACCGCCGCCGCCGAGGCCCCCAATAAACCCATGGGCAGCGTCCACGGCGACTCCATCGGCGTCCACGCCTGCGACTCCGCCAACGCCTGGCGAAATCTCGCCCGGGTCAGCAACACCCGCAACACCTATGCCTGCCTCATCCTCGGCGCCTACCAGGTCGCCCGCGACCGCGTCCAGCGCGGCGGCGACTTCCTCAATTGGCAACCCCTCCCGGTCCAGTACAAAGTAGATCAAATCAAGGAAACCGACCCTGCCAAGCTTCTCCAGCAGCTCGACAGCCACATCCGCGGCAACCTCCAGTCCTACGCCTGCGCCACCGTCCACCAATACGGCGCACAAGGCCACGACCCCCGCCCCGTCTTCGACTTGATGCTCAAATACGCCACCAGCGAAGACGGCTCCCTCCACGCCGAAAAATTCTACCGCACTGTCACCGAAGAATTCGCCTCCACCCGAGCCGCCTTCCGCTGGCGTCAACTCACGGCCCTCGCCCGCGTCACCGCAAGTGAATTCGGCCGCCCAGCCCCAGGCTACCTCGAAGCACGCGAACTCCTAAAAGTCTGACCACCCGCTTTCAAGATCGACCAACTTCCAACCTCGTCCCTCCACCGCAACGCGAACAACCCCCCGCGCGTATCGACGATTGTTCCCCCGTCCGCCTTTGACCAAATCCAAAAACCGCGAGGCCATCCATGTCCCCACTCAAAACCACCGCATCTCTCCTCTCCCTCGTCGCAACCCTCCTCGTCACAACCCCAACCCGCGCCGCCGAACCCAAAGCCCCGGTTGATCCAGCCCCG
>JBBRHH010000161.1:0-11024 GCA_038222915.1 Tepidisphaerales bacterium | reverse complement strand
GGCATGACGCAGGGTTGGACTGGATCGTTTGATAAATTGGAGGCGTACCTGGAGAGCCATTGACGACTTCCAGGACTGAGGTGGGCTAGAATGTCGTCGTGCAACGGCCCAACATTCGACTAGTTGCGATCGATCTGGATGGCACGCTGCTGAACGACTCGAAGGAGGTCAGCGAGCAGACCGTCGGGGCGCTTCGGTGTTTGGCGGCCCAGGAAATCCGGGTGGTGATTGCCTCAGCGCGGCCGCCCCGAGCGGTGCGGCATATCTATCAGCAACTGGCGCTCGATTCGGTTCAGATCAATTGCAACGGCGCGTTGATCTGGGATGAAGGCGAGCGACGACCGCTTTTTCATCGGCCGATCGACGGGGGATTGGCGTTGGAGATGATCCGGTTCGGGCGCGGGCGCTGGCCTGATTTGCTCGTGTCATGCGAAGTGCTGGATCGATGGTTGACGGACCGATTTGACGACAAATATGCGACGCAAACAGCGAAGCTGTTCAGGCCGGATGTGATCGGGCCGCTTGAAGCGGTTTGTGCAGCGCCGTTGACCAAGCTGATGTTTCTCGGCGAGCCGGGTGTCATGGATGAACTTGAGAAGTTATTGCGTGAGCGATATTCAGACCGTGCATGGATTGTGCGGCAGGACCCGGATCTGCTTCAGTTGGCCCATCACGAAGTGAGCAAAGCGGAGGCTCTGAAATGTGTGGCGCGCCACTACGGGATTGAGATGGGGAATGTGATGGCGATCGGCGATGCGCCCAACGATCTGGAGATGATCGAAGCGGCCGGGGTTGGCGTTGCGATGGACAACGCGCATCCGATCGTAAAGGCGGCGGCCGATTGGGTTGCGCCTTCGAACAATGACCATGGCGTACATGGGGCGCTGGTGCGATATGGGTTGTGCTGAACTATCAATCTCATTCAAGGTGCCGCAGCACACCACTCCAACGAAGTGCCGATTTAAGGCCACGTATTGGATCGCCGCGGCGACGCCAGTCTTTCAGCACTTGCGTCGAGCCAGCTTTAAAGGCATCGATTTTCTCTGGCGCAGTTACATTTAGTAGACATTCAATCAGCTTTTGTAGATCGCCGGTTGGGAAAGTGCATCCGTTGACGCCATTTTGAACGAGTTCTGCGCTAGCCCCGACGACATCACTGCTGACAATCGCCATACCCGCGGCTGCCGCCTCATTGATCACCAGACCCCATGGCTCATAGCTGCTGGCGAGCACCATGATGTCGGAGAGAAGATAAACGGCGCTGACGTCGGCTTGATCGGAGACGAATCCGGTCCAGATCACCCGATTTTCGAGCCCGATCGGAACGCGCGCAACAAGTTCATCATGAAGGCGTCCACTCCCAACCATGACCAAGTCCCATTCTGGCCGCTGTTCAGCAATAGCCGCAAAGGCATCGATCACCTGGTCGGGACGCTTGACCTCAATTTGCCGACCACTGCAGACGATCCGACGCCGATGATCTTTTAGATCAAATTTTTCCTTCATGGCGGTCAGGCGACTCGCGCCAAGCTTCCAGATGAGCTCGTAGTCCGGCTCATATGGGAAGTAGAAAATTCGGTCTTCGGCGGCACCGTATTTTTGAAAGTAGGCCGTACCCAAACGGCCGCACACCATAAATCCTCGGCACATGCCTACAACATTGGTGAGGAGGACCTTCTTGAGGAGGCTTTTCAGCCCCCGCGTATGGTCGCCACGGATGTTACTGTCGCCGAAGAGGAAGCATGGCACGTTGTGTCGACTGCACCATCGCATGACGCGTAGACGCCCAACGTCATTGTAGCCCATCATTACAACTGCGCTAATGTTGCGTAACTTAAGATAATCAATGATGCGACCACCCTTGCGCAGTTCATGCAGCGCGTAACGGATGGGTCGCTCCTGATTCATGGCGGGTTCATTTGGTCCAAAAAGAACAGGATGAGTCTGCGGACTTGGTGCGAATGGCCATGGCGAGTTGCTTTCCTCGTGTGTGTAAATGCTGTACAGCCGCATTTCGGGAACTTCGTCAACAATGCGGCGCTCAAGGTGATCACGATACGGTGTATAGGAATTATTTATGATTGCGACGGACGGGCGGTCGATAGCAGGCGCGGGCGGAACATCTGGAGCGGCATCGCCAAGTTCATTTCTCGACGGCGCGGCAGATTGAATTCCACCGATCTGCTGCAGGTAGATGCCGAGTACGCAGAGTGTAAAAGTGCGCGACCAGATCGTGGATTCCGGCTCATCTAGGAACGCGTTCCATAATGAGTCAACGCCCGCCGGATCAACCAGACCCATAGATTTCAACGCAGCCAAGCCGCTTTGGCACAATTCGCGCAACGGTCCGCGCATCCATCGCTTCAGCGGAAGTATAAAACCGCGTTTTCGCTGCGACAGCAGTTCTGGTCGAAGATCGTCAATGAATGCCCGTCGCAACAAGTGCTTGGGGGCGCAGCCATGCGGCATCAGCGTCTTTCCCTGCAATCCAAAGGCGAGGTTCAACATTCGCTGATCGAGCATTGGTACGCGTATTTCCAAGCCGTGCGCCATTCCATTCGTGTCGCTATCGCGCAACAAGACGTTTCCCATATAAAAACGAGTCTCGAGTTGCGATATCGATGCGATGAGATCAGATGAATTGACATGGACGTCTTCCAAGGCCATAGGTGGCATGTAACTGTTGAGCAAACCCAGGTCCTGGTACCGGACGCCCAACCGGCTCAGTTGCAGGTCGGACATTACGCGGCGCCGCTGAAAGTACAAATGCAGGATGCTCCCATCCCCACGAAGAATGTCCGCGATCTTCTGCTTGGTCGATTGAGATGTGTTATTCGTCACCGCGCGCCCGATGAATAATCTCACAGATTTTGGCAACAGTCGCGGGATTTTGAGGAAGCGGTACAGTTGCGGCACATCCGTGAAGGACGGATACCCCCCGAAGAGTTCATCGCCGCCCAAGCCTGACAAGGCCACACGAATACCCTGTGCCCGCACAACGCGTGAAATGATATAGACGTTCAACCCATCGAACGACGGTTGATCGAGTGTTGCCAGCCACTTTGTGGCGGACTCTTCGGCTTCCTTACCGGTGATGTCAATCTCGGTATGTTCCAAGCCGTAAATTCGCGCTGTCTCACGCGCCATCTCCAACTCGCTCAAATCCGGCTCATCAGCAAATCCGACCGCGAAGCTTCGCATGTGGCTCGAGTGCCGAGCGGCGATGGCACTAATAATGGAACTATCCAAGCCGCTTGAAAGCATCACGCCAACCGGAACATCACTCACCAAATGATCCCGAACCGACGCAGTCAAGGTGTCATGAACGGACTGTACGATATCGCTTTCGCTATAACCCTGAGACGCACCAGGGCTGGGAAAATCCCAGAATTTTACCGCAGGATTCGGCGGGCCGTTTGTGGAGGCGTCAAAATATCGATGGCTGCCCGGAGGGAACGATTCGATGTCCTGAAATATGGTGTTCGGGGCCTGCACCGCACCAAAGGCGAGGTAGGTGGCGACGGCTTGCATGTTAAGTTTTCGATCAACAACACCAGCGGCCAAAATGGACCGCACTTCGCTTGCGAAAAGCACCAGGCCATCTTTTTCATAGACATACAACGGTTTAATGCCAAGAGGATCTCGAACAGCCAAGATTCGCTGCTGCCGGGCATCGTAAAAGAGGAGCGCATACATCCCCTCGAGACGACGCAGAAATTCGGGGCCCCAGCGGCTCAGGCCATGCAGAAGTACTTCGGTGTCACTATGGCCTCGAAATCGCTCGCCGTCATTTTCCATTTCCCGACGAAGCGCCTGAAAGTTGTAGATCTCACCGTTAAAGACGATGTGATCGCGCGTGTCGGGATGAACCATCGGCTGATGGCCCGCGCTGGACAGATCTAGAATCGATAATCTTCGGTGCCCCAAGCCCAGAAAACGTTGGCCAAAGGGTAGGATGGCTTGACCACCATCATCAGGTCCGCGGTGCAGTTGGGCGCTCACCATCGCCGGCAACGCCGTCGCCGTCAGTTCACGGTCTCTGGCAATAATGCCGGCAATGCCACACATGCGTCATTTATCCGAGGTGCGAAATCAAAGCAACAAAGGTGAAGTCAAGCTGATTAGATCCAAGCGTTTCAGCAATGCCGGCTACAAGACCTCGGTCCGTCATGACCGACAAAAACAATAGCACTTCCGGCACAGTCGTTCAAGCTTGTCGGCGCGAGCCGATGATTGACCGATAATGGTGAGCCCATCGGAGCGCAATATGCTTCCAATCGTAGTGTTCTCGCACAAAAGCTGGTCCACGTTCGCGCACAACCTTCCTCAGTTCATTGTCGCCCAACCACCGCCTCATTTCACCCGCGATCTCATCAACATCGAGTGCCACTGCGGAGCCAAAACCAGTTGCAACAATTTCGGGATAAATGTTGACGTTTTTAGAGATCAGCACCGGCAAGCCAGCCGCCAATGCTTCAATGACGACGATGCCGAAATTTTCCTGGTGACTGGGAAGGACGAAAAGATCGGCATCCACGAGTGCCGCCACGCGCTGTGTCCCGTGCAGCATACCCGTAAATATTGTGCGGTCGCGTACGCCGTGTTCCACGGCCATCTTCTCGACTTGAGCGCGATATCCGTCGCTGTCGGGTCCGGCAATAACAAGCATTGCATCGCTGACGGCGGCTTTGCAAAATGCTGGAATCAGAAACTCCAAACCTTTTTTTGGATGCAATCGGCTCAAGAATAGAACAAGCAGCCTATTCCCAAGCTCGGGATAAAGAGCGCGAAAGGTTCCGCGCGCTGGAAGTTGCGCAAAATCGTGGAGATCGAGCCCGATCGGCTCCACGATGGAAGACGACTGAATTTGCAACGGAATGGCGCTCGCCTGCTCCAGCGCGCCAGTAAAGTTGATGGCCGCCGCATGATTGAGCATCCATCGAAGTCGCAGCCGCATGTATAATTTCTTCTTGAATGCCTTTTGGCCAAGGCTCCAAGGCTCGAGCATCCCGCACGGTCGAATGATGTACGGCACTCCCTGCTTCCACGCTGCGCGCGCCGCTTTGTAGAGGAGATCCTCCCAAATCGCATGAATGTGGACAACATCAGCCTGCTTAATCATGTTACGGATAAGACGCCCACTTCCCTGGCTCCATCCTATCGATCCTCGCACAGGTCCAGTCAGCCGGACGTTGACACTCGCGTCATACATTCGATCAACCACTGTGCGATGATCATTTATTCGGTAATTTGACACCACCGAGGTGCGTATTCCCGCCATCACCTGGGCCTGGGTCAGCCCGGCAAGCGCAGTCACCGGCCCCCCTGAGGTCGCATCAATCGAGGAAGTCACATGTAGAACGCGCAACAGCCGGTTGGGGTTATCAGGTGCAGACTGAACCGGAAAGCCAATGGCCAAAAGATAAGCTGCCATCAGCCGTTGGGCCGACGATATCCACGTCTCGCACGCATCAACATAGCCAGTCAAATCGCCGTTGGGGAGTATGAGACGCGGTGCCATCAGGCCCGAGGCAACGAGCTGAACTTCTGCGTGAACGTTAATGAGGCGCAGCGCCGCAGCCGCATTCATGACTCGCTTTTGCCGCGGCGTTAGCGCCGTGGCGGCGCCGAATTCCACGAAATATGGCCGTCCAAATTTGTCTGCCGTCGCGGCGGCTAGCGTCGAGATGCGACCGACGAATCCATGAAGATGAAGGATTTGGACTTGTTTGACCAAGTCGGAAACAGAAGAGCGCATGCGGACTGCTCCGAGACCGGCAATCCCACGCGGAAGGTGCATCCGGTGCACATGGACGTCACCAATCACGTTGGGACTTGTCACGTCACTTCGGGAGAACGAGAGGAGGTGAACTTCATGGCCAAGGGTGGCTTGAGCGGTTGCAAGACGCAAGGCGATCAGGGATGGACCTTCGCCGGCCGGGTCATTTGGTTCGATGACGTGTAGAATCTTCATGACAATGGATGACTGGTGACGCGAAGTGATTATTCACCATCGGGGAAACAGTGCGTGGGTGGAACCGTCCGCTTTGAACTGAGTCGATTATAGCAGACCCATTTGTCAGGTTAAAATCTGCAACGGGGCGGTCAATGGCGCAGAGGGAGTTGGTAGCCCGGTTCGATGGTGTTCATGATGTCCTTGCTTCGCATCGGGCCGGTGACGCGGCCGGTGGTGGACATGACGAAGGTTGCACTGTTGATCTGATTCAAGGAGCCGTGGGTGGAGGCCATCGTGATGAACAGTTCCAAGGCGGTGGGGCCGACGCACCAGCCGTCGCGAATCTGCAGCATGACATCGGGTGGATTGACGGTCATGCCGTGGAATGCATCCCACAATCGCTTGGGCGCGTCGGGATATTCGTGATTGAGCGTGGCGCTAAACCAGTCCTCCGGGGAGGCGTAGCCTTGGGCGTCTAATTTGTTGGCCGCCTTCAGAGCGTCGATCACCGGCTGGTAGTTGAGAACGTCGGTGGTTGTGGGCGTATAGCGCAGGTTGCCGGCATGGCATTCGATAGCGGCCACACCTTTGGCGCTGCGGATGACCACTTCATGCTTGTCGAGATAGGTGCAGAACTCGATCTGCTCATGCTTGACGAGCGCGTCCGATACGGCGGCGGGTTGATGGGTATGCAGGCCAATATAGGTGAGCAGGCCATCCATATCGGTGACCACGTCCTGAGGGCCGCCGAGCCAGCCGGATACCTTGAATCCGGCCTCCTTCAGATATGGGTCCAGAGAGAAGTTTTTCGAGCGGACGAGATTGTGGCCATGATCTGCGCAGATCGAGATCTTTACTGCGCCCTGCCGTTCATACAGCGCCTGCAGACAAAGTCGCTGGACGCCTTCCAGGCTTTCGACTGCACCGGCCTGCCCATACTTGCTGAGAAGGCCGGACGTACTGGTGAAGTAGACGATGCAGACGCGGTTTGGGCAGTTGTCGAAGGCCTTCTTCGCGCGGGCCAACTCGGCCTTATACCAGTCGCTCGGGCGGATATAGGAGTGCAGGGAATTGTAGAATGTCAGGTCGTAGTCGCAGCGCTTTTCCCAAGGCGGCTCATAGCCGGCGATTCGTCTGGCGATGCCCCATTGGCCGGTATTCGTGTGGGTGTCGTAAAAGTCCGCGGTCATCCCGGGAAGCGGTGGCGCCCCAGCGATCTTGGTAAAAATCTGCTCGGTCAGGCTTGGAAAAGGCGGGATGACTTTTTGTGGAGGTTGATCGAACCAATAAAAATCACCCGCTTTCATTCGGTCGACGAGCGACTGATATGGAATGGAGTCGAGGAGGATCACCAAGTGCGGAACATCTTCGTTGCGGTAGTCGCTGAGGCGATAGGTTCGGTTGAAATTCCCGTTGCCGGTGTCATCGTAGGCCAGGATATCAAACTTGCCGGACTCGTCCGCCAGAATGGCGAAATTGGCCTTGCCTTGGCCGTTGGTGTCGTAAAAAACGCCGCTGTTTGTGCGATGAAGCGGCGTTTCGGGAAAGGACAGATGTTCAAAAAGCGGGGCACATCCTGAGGGAGCTGCGAGTAGGAGGACAAGTAAGCGACAGGCGCGAGTCAATCTAGACGCAAAATTCATTCGGTCTTGTTCCCTTGTTAACCGGGCTGAACTTTAGCAGCATAGAGGATTCTGGCGTAAGTCAGGAAGTTCGAGCGCCGACAAGTTCCTGCCGACCGGGCATGGGAGCGGTGTCAGGCTGCCAAAGGTGCAGTCGATGCCGCCAGCGCCTCCCCTTTTAAGGTGGGGTCTTCATCTACAACTCATTTACAGCAAATATCTTGTACCAAGATGCGGATCCAATTTTCATTGGCGCATCTCTTGCGATTGCGTTTGTATGCGATTTGATAAACTCACCGTTAAAGCTCAAGAAGCCATTCAGCGGGCGCAGGAAACCGCCCAAAAGCACGACCACGCTGAGATGCGGCCCCTTCACCTGTTGGCCTCACTGCTGGGTGAGACGGATGGCGTTGTCGCCCCAATTCTTCAGAAGCTGGGTGCGACCATTTCCCGCATCCAGCAAACCGTCGACGCTGAGATCGAACGTCTTCCGAAGGCGACCGGCACGCAGTTGGGCATGGCTCGTTCGACGCAGGATGTTTTTAACGAGGCCCAGAAAGAGGCCGACCGTCTGAAAGACGAATACATCTCGACGGAGCACCTGCTCCTGGCACTGGCAAACGTAAAGAGTGAAGCTCGCGATGTCCTGGCGCAGAATTCAGTGACACACGACGCCATTCTGAACGCGCTCAAGGGTGTTCGTGGCGGCCAGCGTGTCACCGACCAAAACCCCGAAGATAAATATCAGGCTCTTCTCAAATATGGGCGCGACCTTGTCGAACTTGCCCGTCAGGGAAAGCTCGACCCGGTCATCGGCAGGGACGAGGAGATTCGCCGGACTATGCAGGTCCTTTCACGTCGCACCAAGAACAATCCTGTGTTGATTGGCGAGCCGGGCGTTGGAAAGACTGCCATCGTGGAAGGACTGGCAATCCGCATCGTCAACGGCGATGTTCCAACTGTGCTCCAGAACAAAAAGATCATCGCACTCGATATGGGAGCGCTCATTGCCGGAGCGAAGTTCCGCGGGGAATTTGAAGATCGTCTTAAGGCGGTCATCAAGGAGGTTACGCAAAGTGAAGGCCGGATAATTCTTTTCATCGACGAGCTGCACACGGTTGTCGGCGCCGGCAAGGCGGAAGGGTCCATGGACGCGGGCAACCTGCTCAAGCCGGCGCTTGCCCGTGGCGAGCTGCGCACCATTGGCGCGACCACGCTCGACGAATACCGCAAGCACATCGAAAAGGACGCGGCGCTCGAGCGCCGCTTTCAGCCCATCGTCGTTGGCGAGCCGAGCGTCGAAGACACCATCGCGATTCTGCGCGGCCTGAAGCAGCGTTACGAAACCCACCACGGCATACGCATCACTGATAGCGCCATCGTAGCGGCCAGTGTGCTTTCCAATCGGTACATTCCGGACCGTTTCCTGCCCGACAAGGCCATCGACCTGATTGACGAAGCAGCGTCGCGGTTGCGCATAGAAAACGATTCGATGCCTGCGGAGCTGGACGAAATCCGCCGACGCACCATGCAGCTTCAGATTGAAGTCCAGGCGTTGCGTCTCGAAAAGGACTCTGCCTCGCGCCAGCAGCTTGCCAAGGCTGAGCGCGAGCTCGCCGAGCTCCAGGAAAAGAATACGCAACTGACGGCGCGCTGGGAGAATGAAAAAGGCGCGATGAACACCATCAAGCACTTTCAGGAGGATGTCGACGCCAAACAGGTCGAGCTCGAGCAGGCGCAGCGTGCGGGAAACTGGGAAGTCGCTGCCCGAATCCAATACGGAGAGATGCGCGACCTGAAGCGCAAGATCGAGGAGGCGGAGGAAAAACTTCATCAGCTGGCCAATGACGGGCAGGCCCTCGTGAAGGATGAGGTCACTCCGGAAGAAATCGCGGAGGTCGTTTCGCGCTGGACCGGCATTCCAGTTAGCCGGATGCTTGAAGGGGAGCGTGAGAAGCTGATCAAGATGGAGGAGCGCCTTGCTGAGCGCGTCGTGGGCCAGGTCGAAGCGGTCCGTGCCGTTTCGAATGCCGTCCGCCGCAATCGGGCAGGCCTTGGCGACCCGAATCGGCCGATCGGCTCGTTCCTTTTCCTGGGCCCCACGGGCGTGGGCAAGACGGAACTCTCGAAGGCCCTCGCGTCGTTTCTGTTTGATGACGAGCACGCGATGGTGCGAATTGACATGAGCGAGTTTATGGAGCCGCACTCCGTCGCCCGGCTCATCGGCGCGCCGCCCGGGTACGTTGGATATGAAGAAGGCGGCCGTCTGACTGAAGCTGTACGCCGCAAGCCCTACTCAGTGCTGCTTTTTGACGAGATCGAAAAGGCCCATCGCGACGTCTTCAACGTTCTGCTCCAGGTTCTCGACGACGGCCGGTTGACGGATGGCCAGGGCCGCACGGTGAACTTTAAGAACACAGTGATCGTGATGACCAGCAACATTGGATCGGCCGAGATCCAGAAGCTTACTGGGCAGCAGGCTCAGGAATGGGAAGTGGAAGCCGCCGTGAAAGACATGCTCAAGCAGTACTTCCGGCCTGAATTCCTGAATCGCATTGATGAAACGATCGTCTTTCACCCGCTCACCCGCGACCAGATTACACGCATCGTAGATCTGCAACTGGAGGAACTGCGGCAAAGATTGACGGCGCGTAACCTCAAGCTAGTGATCGGCGAGGCCGCGAAAAAGCTCATCGCAGACGAAGGATACGACCCGACCTATGGTGCACGGCCCCTGAAACGCGTTATTCAGCAGCGGGTGGAAAATCCTCTGGCGACTCGCATTCTCGAGGGTAGCTACGCGGAAGGCGATACGATTCACGTGGACGTCGCTCCCAACGGACACGAACTTGTATTTGAAAAAGGCGAGAGTGTCGTTGAGGGCGAGTTGGTTGAAAATTGACCGGCGTGGATTACTACTTGACCCCAGCCGCTTCTTTCGCCCGTTTGAGCATCTGCTGCACGTTGGTGTTCTCAGGATTGATTCTCAGCGCCGCCTCAAGCTCGGAAATGGTGCCCGGCAGATCATGCTGACCCGCAAATATCCGGCTAAGGTTGACGTGCGAATCCGCGTCGTTGGGATTCAGCCGCAACGCCTCCTCAAAGTGTTGCTTTGCCTCCGTATTATTTCCCTGTGCCGCCAGAAGAAATCCGAGGGTCCCTTGCGCCCGATAGTCATCGGGCGTCAGCTTCAGCGTCGTTCTGAACTGGAAAATTGCGTTGTTGATATCCCGTTTATCGCCGAAGCAGATCCCCAGATCGTAATGGGCTTCGGCATAGTCCTCCTGCAATCCGATCGCCGTGCGGAGATGCGACATCGCATCGTCAATCTTTCCCATGTTGCTTAGCGCCTCGGCCAGTCCAGTGTGGGCCCGGGCGTCATTCGGATTCGCCGCGAGCATGACCTGCGCCCGAGCCAGTCGATCGGGTAACGCATAGTTCCGGCC
>JBBRHH010000160.1:0-11040 GCA_038222915.1 Tepidisphaerales bacterium | reverse complement strand
GCATTGTAGGGGAAGCTTGAGACTAGAAACAGGAGGCGTTCTCGAGACTTGAAACTCGAGACTCGAGACTGGAAAAGCCCCAACAGCCGGCGCTCAGGCGGCCGGGCGGAGGTCAAATTCGATGGCTACGCGCCAGCCGATCGCCGTGGGCTCGCAACGGATAATGTGGCCGTAGGCGTCCCAACCGCGGTTTGGGCCTTCCGGGGGGAAGAAGACGCTGACGCGTTCACCGGCGTCGAGGGGTTGGGTGCTGACGGCGGCGAGGCCGCCGACGGATAAGTCACGCGTCGAAAGGCTGAGGAAGGGGTTTTGGCGAGCGGAGACGGTGTGATCGACTCTGCGTCCTTGCACTCGAAATTGAACATCCTTGCGGGGGAAGATGCGTCGATCGGATTCCTTGGCCTCTGTCCGACTGGGCATGTTCAGTAGTGCAACCATGATGAGCTCCTCAAATAGCTTGCGGGTTCGACTTGAATCCTGGCTTGAACCAGCAGGGAGTTCATCGGCCGGGTTTGCAGGGTGGATTACCCAAAGCACCAGGGTCGGATAAAGCTTTGGTCGTTGTGGCGAGTGGAGTTATGATCGGATCGATCGCGTCCGGTAAAGGGACGCGGACCAGAGTTGCGTGGCCGTGCGTTGGCTGTGCGTAGCGATCAACGTCCGAGTGGGAAAAAATCGCCCTGAGGTTTATGGGACAGAGTCAATCACATGACGGAATTGTGTCGCTGGTTGGCGCTGGACCGGGTGATCCGGAGCTGATCAGCGTGCGGGGGATGCGGCTCCTCGAGCGCGCCGACGTGGTGGTCTACGACTACCTGGCCAACCCGCAACTGCTTGTGCATTGCCCGCGCGCGGAGCAGATTTACGTCGGGAAGCAGGCCGCCCGGCATTCGATGACGCAGGAGCAGATTAACGAATTGCTCGTTGCCCAGGGGCGGCTCGGGCGGCGGGTGGTGCGGCTGAAGGGGGGAGACCCGTTTGTATTCGGACGCGGCGGCGAAGAGTGCGAGGCGCTGGCGGCGGCGGGGATTCGCTTTGAAGTGGTGCCGGGCATCACGGCCGCGATTGCCGCGCCGGCCTATGCGGGCATTCCGGTGACGCACCGGGATTTGAACTCGAGCTTTACGCTGATCACGGGGCATGAGAAGGAGGCGGAATATCAGGAGGCCGAGGCGCGAAGCCGCGATGCGGGCGATGCGGCCTCCGATGTCTATTGGGATGCGCTGGCGAAATTGCCATGCCTGGCGTTTTACATGGGCGTGAAAGCGCTGCCGCGGATCAGCGCGAAATTGATTGAGCATGGAATGTCGAAGGAGATGCCGGCGGCCGCGATCCAATGGGGAACGACGCCGCGACAGCGAACGGTGGTGGGGACGATCGGCGATCTGCCGGAACGCGTGGCCGAGGCGAAGCTGACGCCGCCGGCGTTGATCATTGTGGGGAAAGTCGTCGAGATGCGGCGGACCATCAACTGGTTCGAAAATCGGCCGCTGTTTGGAAAAACAATTGTCGTCACCCGGACGCGGCAGCAGGCGAGTGATCTGACGTTGCGGCTGACGGAACTGGGCGCGCATGTCATCGAGGCGGCGACGATTGAAGTGGGACCGGCGAAAGATCAAAGCGCAGTCGATGCGGGGATATTGTCGGCCGGGGAATATGACTGGGTTGTTTTCACGAGCCAGAACGGGGTGGAGTTTACAAAAAAGCGGCTGATGGAACTTGGCCGCGATGCGCGGGTGTTTGGTAAGGCGAAGGTGGCGGTGATTGGGGAGGCGACGGCCAATGCGGTTCGGGAGATGCTCTGCCTGAATGTGGATTTGTGTCCGGAGCGGTTCGTGGCCGAGGCGCTGGCTGAGGAGTTTGCGAAACGGAGCGAGATCAAGGGAAAGCGATTTTTGATGTTGCGGGCGGAGATCGCCCGTCCCCTGTTGCGCGAACGGCTGGCGGCGGAAGGCGCGGCGCAAGTCAACGATGTGGCGATTTACGAAACGATGGCCGCCAAACATTTGCCGCCGGTGTTGCTGGAGCAGTTGGAGGCGGGGAAGGTGGATTGGGTGACGTTCACGAGCAGCAGCACGGCCAGGAATTTTGTGGCGTTGTTGGGGGAGGGCTACAAGGAGAAGTTGGCGGGGGTGAAGATTGCGAGCATTGGGCCGATTACTTCGGGGGCGGTGCGCGAGATGGGGCTGGCCGTGACGGTGGAGGCCGGGGTGTTTAATGTGGAGGGGGTGGTGGAGGGGATATTGGGGAGTTTGCCGTAGAAGTTTCCAGAGCGTCGTTGCGGTTCCTTTGGTATAATTCAAAAATGAACACCGAACTGCTCTCCCGAATTACGGTCGAAGCCGGCAAGTGTGGCGGAAAGCCGTGCATTCGAGGCAAGCGCATCCGAGTGACGGATGTGCTGGAGTTGCTCGGCGCGGGAGCATCGCACGATGAGATTCTGCGCGACTATCCCATGCTGGAGCGTGACGATATTTGTGCGGCCCTTATCTACGCCGCCCATCAGACTGATCACGTCGTCCTGACTTTGAGATGAAGCTCCTGATCGACAACCAACTTCCTTTCAACTCGCCATCTTCATGTGCTGGAGCGGACATGAATGTACGCACGTCTGCGATATAGGCCTCGATAATGCGAGTGACGTGGAAGTATGGACACGCGCCGCGCATGACAAAAGTATTGTCGTGAGTAAGGACGACGATTTTGTTGCGTCGGCAAATCGGCCCGGCGACACCGGACGACTCATTTGGGTTCGGCTGGGGAATTGCCGGAACACAGCATTGATCGCGGCATTTGAACGCGTTCATGATGAATTGGTGGAAGCGTTTCACAGCGGTCATCGAATTGTCGAAGTGCGCTGATAGGGATAATACAATTCATCGCTATTTCTTCCCAAGTCACTTCTGCCCACTCGCCTCTGGATCAAAATTGATAATCTTCACCTCAGAAGCAACAGGCTTCTGCGGCTTCAGGAACGGTTTGTTCGAAGCGCTGTGACAGCCGTAGCAGGCGTTCAGAGTCTCCTCGTAAATTTTTATGCACTTGGTTTTGTCCCTCGCGGCGATGGCCTTTTTCATGTCCGCGAACTGGGTGTTTTCGATGGATTGGGCGATGGCGACCAGGTCGACGTCCTGGTCGTTGAAATCCTTGCGTACAGGCCGGACGCGGACGGCCCATTTGATGTTGTTGATCGTTTCGCCGAGGTAAAAATCCGCGAGGGGCCAATTGCTATGCTGGAGGGCGCCGTAGAAATTTGTGAAGTGATAGGCGACCTTGGTCATGACGGCGGCCTGATCCGGGACGAGGCCTTCGAGACGCTTCACCTGCTGCTGGAGGTCCGCGATCTGCTTCTGCACATCTTCCGGCGGCTTGGCGGTGTCGGCCGCGGAGGTGGTGTTGTTTCGGCCGGTAATGAACCAGGCCGTCGCGACTGCACCGAGGACCATGGCCGCGACAACGGGAAATCGATTCATGGGCTTCTCCTTCAGAGTTCGACTTGCGACAGAGTAGAGTTCGTGCGCGGAGGGTCAATTGGTAAGATGCGAGGCCGGGCCGCGGAGTGGCCTTGGAAACAGGATTCTTTCAGGAGTTGCACGTGCCGTTTGTCAACGCTGTTGTTGTGCGTCGCTGGATTTTGTGTGCCGGCATGGCACTGGCTTTTGCCGCCAGAGCATTTGCGGCGGCCGGGGACTTTGTCTGGATTGAGTGCGAGAAACCGATGGCTTCGAACATTACGCCCAAGGCCGAGGGAGCCCGGCGGACGGAGTGGCTTTCGGGCAATGCGTGGCTGGTGGTGAATGTGGAGGATGCGAAGGTGGAGGCCGAGATTCCAAAGGAGGGGGCGACGTTTACTTACGCGTTTAGTGCGGCCAAAGAGGGGAAATATGAAGTGTGGCATCGGGTGGGATTTGAGTTTGTACGATCGCTGTTTGAGTGGCGGATGGATGATGGGGCGTGGGCGACGATCACGCCGGAAGTGTTGACAACGGATCTGCTGGAACTGGATGTGTGGTGCGAGGTGGGCTGGCTGAAGATGGGGGATCAACAGCTGTCGGCCGGCGAGCATAAGCTGCAGATTCGTGTGCCGATTCGGAAGGATGACAAGGGGAAGGTGCAGCGGATTCTTTACGCATCGGATGCGATCTGCATCAGTGCCGGGCCGTTTCATCCGCATGGGAAGTTGAAGCCGGGGGAGAGCGATCTGGACGAGGCGGATGCCAACGCGGCGAAGCAGGCATTTGCGCTGCCGGAGGCGAAAGCCGTCGGGGAGCGTGCATCGGTGGCGCTGAAGGGACTGTGGGAAATTTGCCGTAATGACGAGGCGCTGCCGAAAGTGGTCGACGAGCCGATCAACGACTTCCCCACTGATCCGCACTGGAAGGCGATCGCCGTCCCGGGCGACAAGAATACGCTTCGGCCTGACATGATGATGGCGCATCGGGTGTGGTATCGCACGAAAGTGAACGTGCCGGCGTCGGCCGCGGGTCGGGCGTTCTTTCTGACCTTTCCGCAGAACAATCTGAATACGACCGTCTACGTAAATGGCGTTTATTGTGGATTCAATAAATTCCCGTATGTCCACTTCGATATCGACGTGACCAAGGCGATCAAGCCGGGGGTGAATGAGGTTTGGGTGGGCATCCGCGATGCGTGGTACGGCTACGCGACCAAGCCGGGCGACCCGATGAAGCTGCGACGGACGTTTAATATTCCGCCGAGCTTCACGGGCAATGGGTTTCAGGATCTGGCCTGGCCGGTGTGGAAGGCTTGGCAGGCGGGGATTTTGGTGACGCCGACGCTGACGTCTGTCGGCGGCATTTATGCTTCGGATGTTTTTGTGAAGCCGAGCGTCGCGAAGAAACTGCTGGAGGCGGAGATTACGGTGGAGAATCCGGGCACGGCCGCCGTGGCGGGCACGGTGCTCTGCGAGGCCGTGAATAAAAAGACGGGGATGGTGGAGAAAACTTCTGAGAAACAAGCATTTCCGGCAGTGGAAGCGCATTCTCGTGCGGTGGTAAATGTATCGTTCAAGTGGGACGATGCGAAGCTCTGGTGGCCTGATGAGCCGAACATGTATTCGCTTCGGGTTACGGTCACAGCGGACAAAAGCGGCGATGTTTCGAGCACCCCATTCGGCTTTCGCGAGTGGGGCGGCGAGGGGAAGAACTTCACGCTGAACGGCGTGCCGTGGCACGGATGGAATATGGGCGTGGCGGGATCGACACCCGAGCAGTGGCTGGCGGATTATCGCAAGACGCATCAGACCACCATGCGCATGAGCGGCGCGACGCAGGGCGGAAATCTGCCGTTCTTCGGCATGTCGCCCGATGAGGCGCTGGACTGGATGGACGAGCATGGCGTGCCGGTGCGGCGCTGCGGAATTCTTGACGGCGAGGCGATTGGATACATGGCCGTCGAGAACGATCCGGATTTGCAGAAGCTGTATGGGACGCAGATCAAAATGCAGTTGTTGAACAACTGGGTGGAGCAGATGGCGGCGCAGGTGAAGGCCGAGCGGAACCATCCGTCGGTGCAGATCTGGTCGATCGAAAATGAATGGCTCTATATCAACTGTATCAATCTCTACGGCGGGTTGATGGATCAGTTTGAGGCGCAGGCGAAGCGCTGCGCGGATGCGGTGAAGGCGGTAGACCCGACGCGTCTGACGATGTCCGATGGTGGATCGGCGAACAAGGACCAGTCGATGCCGGTGCATGGCAACCACTATGTGGCCGACGCGATGACGAAATATCCGGCCCTGGCGTATGAGGCAAATCCAACCGGCGGCGGCCGCGGGCGATGGACCTGGGATGAGAAGAGGCCGAGGTATCTTGGCGAGGATTTCTTCTTCACCGGGAATCATCCCGAGCTGGCCGCGATTGGCGGCGAGGCGGCGCTGGGCGGAAAAGCATCGACGCTGCAGGCCTGCGGGTTGATGTTGCAGATTCTTCAGCAGGGGTATCGCTGGGCGGAATACGGCGCGTGGGATTTTTATCTGGGCGGGAACGATGCGGATGACAGCCAGTGGAAATATTTCCAGCCACGGGTGGCGCTGGTGCGTGAGTGGGACTGGTCGTTTGAATCCGGCAAGCCTGTGAAGCGGACGGTGGGGATTTTCAACGACACCCATTCACAAGACCCGATTGTGTTTGCGTGGAAGCTGGTGACGCCGTCGCTGAACGGTAAGAGCGAGACGACGACGTACACGGTTGCTCCCGGCGGGAGAAAGCAGATTGAGCTAACGATTCCGATGCCGGCGGTGGATGCGCGAACCGATGGCCAGTTGGAGCTGTCGTTGTCGGTAGGGGGCGTCGAGGTGTTTAAGGATACGAAGGCGGTTTCGATCCTCCCGCCGGCAACGAAAGCGGCCGGGCGCGAGGCACTCAATGCGCTGAACGACAAGACGCTCTGTGTCTGCGATCCGTCGGGCGCGGTCGGCGGTTTTCTGAAGTCGATTAATGTTGCGTTCACGTCGTTGGACGATTTGAAGACCTTGCCCGAAGCGGCCAAGGTTTTGATCATCGGCAGGGATGCGCTCGACCCCGCCGAGAGCACATCAAGCCGTCTGGCGGCATTTGCGGCGGCCGGGCGGTCGGTCATCGTGCTGGAGCAGAAGAATCCGCTGAAATATCAGGGCGTGCCGGCCGACATGGAGACGGCCACGAATATCGGGCGGGTGGGATTTGCCGAGGACCTCGATCATCCCGCCTTCAAGGGTTTGCAGCAGAAGGATTTCTTCACGTGGGGCACGGACGAAATTCTCTATCACAATGCGTACGTGAAGCCGACGCGCGGCGGTAAGTCGCTTTTGCAGTGCGATGAGCTGTTGCAGAACTCGGCGCTGGTGGAAGTGCCGGCCGGAAAGGGCCTGCTATTACTGAGCCAGTTGTGCATCGGCGAGAAGCTTGCGGACAACGTCGTTGCGCAGCATCTGCTGGAAAATCTGATCGGGTATGGCGCGACGTACAAGCAAACATTTCGGCCGGCGGTGGCGTTTGTAAAGGACAGCCCACTACTGGCCAAGACGATCGATTCGATCGGCGTGCAGTCTGCGAAAGTGGACGATGTGCTAGCGGCGCTATCGACGCCGGGCGCGATCGCGATCATCTCCGCAACACCGGCGAATCTGAAAACGCTTGCGGACAACCTGCCCAAAGTGCAGGAGTTTACCAAAGGCGGCGGATGGATCGTCTTCAACGGCCTCACGCCCGAAGGAATTGAAAGCTACAACAAAATCGTCGGCTTCGATCACATGATCCGGCCGTTCAAACGCGAGCGGGTGATCTTTCCGCCGCTACGCAGTCCGCTGACGGCCGGGATCACGACGGGCGATGTGGCGATGTATTCGTCGCAGCGCATCTTCCCATGGACCGAGGGAAATTACGTCGTGTCGGATGAGTTCAATTATGTGATCGACTTTGACGAAGTGGCGGCCTTCGGAAAGTCCTCCTTCCAGGCGTACGACAACATCGTGAACGGCTTCGTAAATGCCGACGGCTGGCCTCTGATCATCAACTTCCCCGCCCCGGCCGACGGCGGGCCGTTCAATCTTCCGATCACGCTGCCCAAGCCGCAGACGATTTCGGAGATCACCTGGATCCAGAACACAAACTACTGGCCGACGACAAAGCTGACCCTGATCTTTGATAGCAACAAGGAGAACCCGGTGACGCTGACGGTTCCGCCCAACGGCGACGCGCAGACGTTTGCCATCAATCCGTCGCGCTCGGCGAAGCAAGTGACGCTGCAACTCTCGGAATACGACAAGATTCCGGGGAAGATCGCGAATCTGGGCATCGACAATATTTACATGAAGGCGCAGCGTCCGGCCGATTTTTATCAGCGGGTAAAGCAGTTATTGAACGTCGGCGGCATGATGGCCTACCCGGCCGGGACGGGGCGGGATGCGGGCGGGATTTTGCTCTGCAATCTCAACTTCAAAGAGAGTGAGGAAGTTGCGATCAACGCCACCAAGAAGCGCAACATCATGGCCGCGCTGCTGCGGAATCTGCGTGCGCCGTTCGCGGGCGGCAAGAGCGTGATCGCCGGTTCAAACCTGGCGTATTCGCCGATCGACCTGTCGAAGCAGGCCAACGCGTTTCGCAATGAACAGGGCTGGTTCGGCGACAAAAACACGACGTTCAGGGACTTGCCGACGGGAAAGCAGATGATGGCCGGCGTTCAGTACGACATCTACGAGTTCGCGACATCGCCTGTTCCGACGGTTGTGATGATTGGCGGCCCGGGCGTGCCAGGAAATCTTCCCGCGGATGTGAAAGGGATTCGGGTGGGGAAAAAGGCGGACGCGTTGTTCTTCCTGCAGGCCGCGCGGATCGACCGGCGGCGCAATCCGGATGAGATCAAGAAGGGCCAGAAATTTTCGCTGGCGAAATATGTCGTGAACTACGCCGACGGCAAATCGGAGGAGGTGCCGGTATATGCGGAGGTGGACGTGGAGAATTACAAACAACAGTCCCCGGCCCCGGTGCCGGGCGCACAACTCGCGTGGACCAAGGCCTACGAAAAGTCACAGGAATCAGCCGCGGCCTATTCAATGCAGTGGAACAATCCGCGGCCGAATGTGGAGATCGTAAGCATCGATCTGGCGCCCGGAGCGGACAAGGTCGGTGTGCCGGCGCTGCTGGCCGTGACGGCTGCGAAGAGTGTGGAGAAGAAGTAGCGGCGCGATCAGCCGGCCTTGAGAATCGACTGAATGCTGTCGGAAATCAATTTGGATCGGCTGACGCCGAGCCGTTTGGCCTTGGCGTCAGCTCTTTTCAAGAGGGACATTTCCATCGTGATCATCACCCGTTTCGTGTCCTTGACGACTTTCGAACTGCCGCGACCGCGCGCCTGGCGATGAAGCTGGCGGTCGTGCGCGGTGAGGGGCTTGAACTCATCCCATCCGCCGAACGGCTTGTCGTATTTCGCGGTGGCGGCCGCTAGTAGTTCATCGGCGTTCATTTTATTGTACGTCTTTGTTCGCTTGCTCATGATTGTCTTTCTCGGCGCAGGCGTTGCTGTTCCTGATCAAGATTGTTGCCAAAGCTTACACGAGTGCGTTCACGCGTTCGTGCGAGCGATGACCTTGTCGCGACGCGTGCCACATTCAGGGCAGAGGTTTGGACTGGCGCGGAGGTCGTAGCCGCAGTTCGGACAGAGACCGTGTTTTTGCTTTCTGCTTTTTCGACCGAGCTGTGCGACATACCACAGGATCGCGATCGCGGTTGGGGTGAACAGCAACCAGATGGGAACGCTTTTGTAAGACAATTGGAATACGTACGGAAGACGCCGGGTGAACAGAACCTCGTGAGTGGTTTTGCCGGAATCGAATCCCCAACGGCCGACCGATTTTGACCATTGCTGCCAGTCGGTTGGCTCGTGGAGGCGCGCAATCCAAGTGTCGCGCGGAAGCCGCACGTCGTTTGCATCGTAATGGACGGAGAAGCACCAGAGCCTGCCGGCCTCGGCGCAGAGGATAACTTCCTGGCTGATCCCGTCGCAGTGGTAGGCCGCCAACGGCGCTGATTTGGCTAGAAACATGACGAGGGTGCTTGCCGCGGTCACCATACCGAAGAACAGGGGCGTGAAAACGCGACGTATATTGCGCACGCGCGATCGGCGGCGGTTGGTATTGGAATGGCTAGTAGCGGGCATTTGCTGCTACGGCTGACGTCCTCGTGTTTCCAGGAATGTCGCGATCGTCCCAGAACGGAGCATCGATCTTGTAATTCGCAAGCAGCGCCGTTTTGTTTTCCTTCCACCACCGCGTGAATTCAGGTAGGTGTGTGATGGGCGGTATCGGCGGCCGCGGCGGTGAATCGAACGGGTGGGGAATTCCCTCATCGTCGGTGTGCTCTATATGGTTGAGCTGATGTCCGTAGTTGCCGCATGTATCCGACGTCTTGATCTCACGAAACGCATCTCTGGCAGCGGAGGCTATTTCCCCGCGTTCGTCGGCGAGAATTTGAAGAAGAAATGGCACAGTGGCTGGGTCCGCCATATACGCGATGCAGTCAACCGCAAGTTCCCGCGTGGCTGCATCGGTTCGCGCCGCGACGACCTTCGTTAACCAAACGGATTGTCGATGGTTGGGAAGGCCTATGAGGATCCGCATTGCGTACGATGCTTGCTCGGCGGTTCCGGTAATTGCGAGGGTGCCGAGGACTTCGTACCGCTCGCGCAGCCGCGGACCGGTGCGTTGAGTAAGATAATAGGCGAGCTCGGAGTCGCCTTTTTGCACGGCGTCTGCAATCGCCTGTTCCGTGGTTCTCGATTCGCACCCCGCAGTGCTGAGTGCGAAACAGAATATTAGAAACAAGCCTGCGATTGTCGTGCGATGACGCGTCATTTCAAGTTCCAACGCTGCCTGACTCAGATCGTACCACAGTTAGAGGCTGTTACCTCCACTTTTGCCTTTTTCAAACGGTTTCGCACAATTGGCCCTCCATGGAACACACATCGCGCAATGGTCCTTCACGTCGTGGATTTCTAAAGGGTTCTCTCCTCGCCGCCACGGCGGCCGGGATGGCCTCCTGTTCGTCCGAGCGGGGCGCGACGACGAAGCCTGTCGGCTCCCTCGCGACCACCCGCCCCATCGGGGCCAATGAACGTCTTCGCGTCGCCTGTGCCGGCGTGCGTGGCCGCGGGATGGAACATGTGCGCGGCTACCTTTCCATGCCCAACACCGAGATCGTCGCCATCTGTGATGTGGACGCCAACGTCGTCGGGCCGGCCATGAAGATGGTCGAGGAGAAGACCGGCAAACGGCCTGCATATGTGCAGGATTTCCGGAAGATCCTGTCGGACCGATCGGTCGACGTGGTATCGCTGGCCACGCCCAACCACTGGCACGCGCTGCAGACGGTCTGGGCATGCGAGGCCGGCAAGGATGTGTATGTCGAGAAGCCCGTGTCGCACAACGTATTCGAGGGGCGGCAGATGGTGGCCGCCGCGCGGAAATACGACCGCATCGTGCAGGCCGGTACGCAGTCGCGCTCGATGACCGCAATCCGCGACGCATTGCAGTTCATCAAATCG
>JBBRHH010000159.1:0-11156 GCA_038222915.1 Tepidisphaerales bacterium | reverse complement strand
CCCCGCCTCTCCCAAGCCGATAACGCCTCTACGGCAGACATTATCGGCACCAACAAGACGAGAGGCTCACAAGTGGGTGGAAAATCAAAGAAAAAAACGCAGTTCAAAAAGGACAACAGCCGCAACATCATCGTCGTCAGTGCCCTCCTCGCCGCCCTCGCTTTCACCAGCGTCGTGCTGCTGATCCTCTCGCCCGCTCCGCTCTCTCCTGAAGTCTCCGCCAACCTCTTTGCGGTCGATTCCAGCGACTCCTTCGAAACCGTCTTCGACACCAGGGTCGCTTTTCAGCCCGTCCATTGGAAATCGATCTACATCCATCAGAGCAAGACCGATTCAGGCGACGCCGCCCTTCTCGCCCGCCCCACCGGTTTCCTCCCCGACCACTTCGTTCTCGGCAACGGCGCCGGCCTCACGGACGGTCAGGTCCAGGTCGGCCAGCGCTGGGCTCGCCAAACCACCGCCACCAACGTCGATCTCGACCAGTGCATCTCCATCTGCCTCATCGGCGACTTCGACAAGTCCACCCCCACCGCCCTTCAGCTCCAACGCCTCCAGGAACTTGTTCAGGTTCTCCAAGGCCGCTGCAACATCGCGGGAATCGACGTCCATCTCGAAACCGACACCCACACCGCCAGCGCCCTAGGCCGCTGTTTCCCCTCCGCGGTTTTCCGCAAACAACTGCTCCGATAGCAGCAACATCTTACTGCAACGTAGCTTACAGGCCGTGCGCTTCAACACATCTGCTTCCCGGGCGTAATTAAGGTCGCGTTACCCCAAAACGCGCTTGTCCTAAAGCATATATTGGACTAAAGTTGTAGATCCGCAGGGAACTGTATTTGTGCGTCATTGGACGGGAGAAAACATGTCCGCAGGCCGTGGGGCCTTTGCTTGGTAGTTTGTAATATTTGACACTGCCTTCGTCCCGCCTTAATACGAGTGGGCTGGCTTAGGCCTATCGCATTGGTCGCCGATACGAAGATACAGTTGCGTTAATGCGTTGGTATTTTGCAGGTAAAGATTTCGATGGCTGCAGCTCCTCAAAAACTTCTTAATTACGAAATTTTGGAGAAGCTTGGAGAGGGTGCTCGCAGCACCATTTACGCTGTCAGCGATCCTGTCACCAAGCGCGTTTACGCTCTCAAGCACGTTATCCGCAACGATCCCAAGGATCTGCGCTTCGTCGAGCAAATGCAGTCCGAATTCGAGATCAGCAAGCAATTTACGCACACCAACCTCCGCCGCACCTACGAGCTCAAGATCAACAAGACCATGCTCCTGAAGGTTGTCGAAGCCTTCCTCCTCATGGAGCTCGTCGATGGCAAGGCCCTCGACGTTCGCCTCCCCAAAACCCTCCTCGAAATTGTCGACACCTTTATCCAGGCCGCCCACGGCCTCCAAGCCATGCACAACATGGGCTTCGCCCACTGCGACATCAAGCCCAACAACATCCTCCGCTCTGACGACGGCCACGTAAAAGTCATCGACTACGGCCAAAGCTGCAAGATCGGCACCATCAAGGAGCGCATCCAGGGCACGCCTGATTACATCGCCCCCGAGCAGGTCCAGCGCAAGCCGGTCAGCCAGCAAACCGACGTCTTCAATCTCGGCGCAACCCTCTACTGGGCGCTCACCGGCAAGCACATCCCCACCCTCTACACGGTCGGCCGAGGCGACAACAGCTTCCTCCTCGACGCCCGCATCGATACCCCACTCGATCTCAACCCCAAGCTTCCGCCCGTCCTGTCCAACCTGGTCATGGAGTGCATCTCCACCCGCCAGCAAAAACGCCCCGCCGGCATGGAACAAGTCATCAACCGCCTCGAGCTCGGCAAGCACATCCTCGGCAAACAGGCGGCGGCGGCAGCCAACATCGCCGTCCCCCCGCGCGAACCGATTAAGGAAGAAGCAAGCTTCGACACCTGATCATTTAAGCGGCCGCCACATCAACTGGGCCCGCCAGCGCTTTTCAACCTCTCCGCCAATTCTCCGCCCTTTGCCGGGGAACGTTCCTACCGCCCGCTAGTACAATCCATTACAAGCGTTCGATTCCAAGTCACCCATGCCACTGCAGAAAGGACGAAGATGAAATCCCGCATCAAGCCCAGCCTCGCCGCGCTGGTCATCGTGCTCGCCGCTTTCGCCGGCAACGCCGCTCGAGCAGCCGACACCACGCCCACATCCCAACCCAACCCCGCCGTCGGAACCGTCGCCTGGGTCGATGAGAAAATCCACGACTGCCAGCCCACCGAGGCCGAAAAGAAATTCGACAAAATCGGCTGGCTCACCGACATCCGCGCCGCCCGCAAGCTCGCCAGCGAAACCAATCGGCCTCTCTTCCTCTTCACCCACGACGGCCGCATCAGTACCGGCCGATGCTGAGGGGGCGCATTTGCAATGAGAGCGGGTCCGCTCTCCAAAGACGCCGTCATCGACACCCTCAACCACTACTTCGTTTCCGTCTACACCTCCCAGGAAGACTACGAAAGCGCAGGCCGGCGCCCGCGCGACGAGATCGACGCCTACAACCTCATCTACCACACAGCCCTCGACGAAAAACGCTCCTGCGGCAGCGTCTCCACCTACATCACCGCACCCAACGGCAAACTGCTCGACAGCGCCGTCGTCTCCAAAGCCATCGAAAAAGACACGCTTCTCAACATGCTCAACGCCACCGTCGAAAAGCTCGGCACCAAACCCGGCGATCCAGTCGTCAAGCCCCATCCTCAATCAGCGCCACCCGAAGCACCCGAAGGCGCGCTAGTCCTATACCTGGTGGCCCGCGCCGCCGGAACCGGCCCAACCACCGGCGGCTCATGGCACGAATTCCCCTCCGAAAACTGGATCGTCCTGAACAAAGACCGTTGGACCAAATTGCTCCCCAACGCGAAAATCAGCGTCGGCGACACCTGGCCAATGGACAAGGAATCCGCCGCCATATTCCTGTTCTACTTCTACCCCCAAACCGAAGACACAAAGGACATCCCCAAGAACCGAATCGACGAACAATCACTCAAAGCGACGGTTGTCTCCATCGATGGCGCGACAGTCCACGCCAGACTGGAAGGAGCCATGAAAATGAAACACAATTTCTACCCCGGCCGAGAAGACAACAACTTCGTCGAAGCCTCGCTTATCGGCTACATCGAATTCAATACGGTTGCATCTAAAATCATTTCTCTGAAGCTTGTCACTGAAAAAGCCACCTACGCGAAGACCATCTTCGACGTCGCTGTGACGTCAACACCTTGAATGGGCAACGAAGACATAGGCGCTATGAGAAACTTCATCCTGGCTCTCAGCATCCTTATCGCCACACCCCTGGCGGCCACAAAGGGGGACGACGCCAAGGCCAACAAGCCGAACTTCGTCATCATCCTCATTGATGACATGGGTTACGGCGACGTCGGGGCGTTTGGATCAAAACTCAATCGCACTCCGAATATCGATCGGATGGCGGCGGAGGGTCTGAAGCTCACCAGTTTCTACTGCGCTCCGGTCTGCACACCGTCGCGGGCGCAGTTGTTGACCGGCTGCTATGCCAAGCGGGTGTCCTTGCCGGACGTTATTCCCCCGGCCGCGAAAGTGGGGATCAGCTCCGACGAGCGCACGATTGCCCAGTTGCTCAAAGAGCAAGGCTACGCCACGATGGCGGTCGGCAAGTGGCATATCGGCGATCAACCCGAATGCCTGCCGACACAACATGGTTTTGATCATTACCTGGGCCTCCCGTACTCGAACGATATGGGCGGCGAATGGGACGGCTCGCCGGATCCAGTCAAGGGCCGGCGCTGGCCGCCGTTGCCGCTGGTGCGTGATGACAAGGTGATCCAAACGCTCAAAGGCGAAGACCAGGAAAAACTCGTCGCGTTATATACCGATGAATCGGTGAAGTTCATCAAGGCCCACAAGGGCGACCCGTTCTTCCTCTACCTGCCGCACACGGCGGTTCATGTGCCGATTCATCCGGGCAAGGATTTCCAGGGAAAATCCGGCAATGGCCGGTATGGCGATTGGGTGGAGGAAGTCGACGCCAGCACCGGTCGAATTCTCACCACGCTGCGCGAGTTGAAACTGGACCAGAACACGCTGGTGATATTCACCAGTGACAACGGTCCGTGGCTGACACAGGGCAAGGACGCCGGAACCGCCGGCCCGCTGCGTGGTGGAAAGGGCGGCACCTACGAAGGCGGCATGCGCGAGCCGACCATCGCCTGGTGGCCTGGGCACGTTACGGCTGGAAAAGCCAGTGATGCGGTTGCTGGCGAGATTGATCTGCTGCCGACCCTGGTCAACCTCGCCGGCGGCATCGTCCCAAAAGATCGCAAGATTGACGGAGCTGACATCGCTCCGTTATTGCTCGGAAAGTCGAACCAGTCACCGCGTGACTGCCAATATTACTTCAATAGCAATCGCCTGGAGGCAGTGCGAAGCGGACCGTGGAAATTGGCCATTGCGCCGCAGCGCGAGATGAACGGCAAAGACAAACCGCTCCAGCCAGCCGTGAAGGACGAGCCGTTTGTCCCGGTGCTCTATAACCTCGACGCAGACATCGGCGAAACCAGGGATGTTGCCGCTGAACACCCCGATGTCGTGAAGCACATTCAACAGTTTGTCGAGCGGATGAACGACGACCTTGGTATTCGAGGCAAGGGGCCGGGCGTTCGCTCGCCACACGAGTTCAAGAGTCCCAAACCCCTGCTGTTGGACAAATAACGTCGAGGCCTGCCCGGCTCACAACCCGCCCTGTGTTATGCGGTATTCTACATGACACCTGTCTGAATCACGGATCGTTTAGCCTGTCAAAACATGCTTCGCAAGTTCACCATCCTCCCCATCGTCTGTCTTGCCTTTGGCGCCTCGCTTAGCCGGGCCGATGAAGGCAGCGACTTCTTCGAGAAGAAGGTGCGGCCAGTCCTGGTCGACCAGTGCTACAAGTGCCACTCCGAGGCGGCGCTCAAAATTGGCAAGCTTAAAGGCCATCTCCTGCTCGATACGCGCGAGGGAGTCCTCAAGGGCGGTGAATCCGGGCCGGTGATCGTGCCCGGCAAGCCGGATGAAAGCCGGCTGATCAAGGCCGTCCGCTATGCCGACGCCGACAATCAGATGCCTCCAAAGGAAAAGCTGCCGGACAATGTCGTAGCCGATCTTGAAAAATGGGTATCTCTTGGCGCTCCCGATCCACGCGAAGGCACTGCCACGACAATCGCCACGAAGAAGAAGATCGACGTGCAGGCCGCCAAGAGCTTCTGGTCATTCAAGCCGCTGGCCTCACCGCAGGTCCCTGCAGTCCCCAATGGCGTTCTGGCTCGAACGCCGATTGACGCGTTCATCCTCGCGCCGCTATTGGCGAAGGGCATCACCCCCAATCCTCCCGCTTCGCGAGCGGTCCTGGTCCGACGCGCCTACGCCGATCTGCTGGGCTTGCCGCCCACGCCCGCTCAGGTGGATGCTTTCGTAAACGATCCGAGCCCCGACGCGTGGGACAAGCTGATCGACACCCTGCTCGCCACTCCCCAATACGGCGAACGCTGGGGACGGCATTGGCTCGACATCGTGCGCTTCGCCGAAAGCAACGGATATGAGTTCGACGGCGACCGGCCAGGCGCGTTTCAATACCGCGACTTTGTCATCCGGGCGCTTAACGCGGATATGCCCTTCGACCAGTTTGTCCGGCTTCAGATTGCCGGAGACAAGATCAATCCGGGCGATTTTGAAGCAACCGCCGCGACCGGCTTTATTGTCGCCGGCCCATCACCGGGCCAGACCACCGCTAAAACGATCGAGCCGCTCCGCTACGACCAGTTGGATGACATGATCGCCACGCTCGGTTCCTCAATGCTCGGCATGACCATCGGCTGCGCCAGATGCCACGACCACAAGTTCGATCCGATCCCTCAGGAAGATTACTACCGGCTGGCCTCCTGTTTTGCGCAAACCGATGCTAATGACGCGCGCCTGGACCCCCACCCGGAGGTGTACCGCGAGGCGAAAACAAAATGGGACGCCGAACGCGCCACCCTCACCGCCGCCTGGGAAAAATATACCCGCGAGCAAGCCACAATACGCATCGAACACTGGAAACGTGACAGTGCATGGCAGGCCATTGCCGCAGGCTGGTTTGGCCTTCAGCCAACCAAGGCGGTGATTGAACCGTCTACTCCACTCCAGGTTCTGGATGATGGCTCGGTCCTTGCACCGGCCAAGGACGATCGCAATCAAACTTTTATCCTCACGGCCCAGACCCGCCAGAAGAAGATCACCGGTATTCGCGTCGATGCGCTCACCGATCCCTCGCTGCCCGCGAGTGGCCCGGGACGCGGCAAAGAGGGCGAGTTCACGCTCACCCGATTGCAACTCCGCGCCCAGCCCCTTGAAGGCAAGGAGGCGGCCGTCAACCTCAAACTGAAGGCAGTGAAAGCAACATCGGCCGCCAAGGACCATCCGCTCGAAGCAGTGGTTGACGACAAGCAAAACATCGGCTGGACGCCGGAGGAAAAGAACCGCGACCAGTCTGCGTGGTTCGAAGTGGACGGAAATGTGGGCTTCGACAGCGGCACTCTTCTCACCATCACGCTCCGTTTTGAAAACGCCAGCACAATGGGACGGTGCCGAATTTCCATCACGACCGCCGATCGGCCCGTCAATTCAGATGGCAACTGGGCGCTTCAGACGCCCCGCGAACTTTCCACGCTTCTGGCCTCAGGTATCGATGATCATAACCGTGGCGAAATCGCCCGCTGGTTCAGCCTGATCGACGTCCCCACGCACGATGCCTACGCGCCGCTCGCGGCCCATCTCGCAAAAGAACCCCAGCCTCCACTCGAAAGCGTCTTCTCGGCCACCAACAACAAGCCCGGCCAGCTTGTTTATCACCTCACCCGCGGCGAAACCAACAAGAAAAACGCCGCCGCCATTCCTGGCTTTGTGCAGGTCGTTACCAACTCGCCCAACCGCGAGCTCGCCTGGACAGGCAACCCCGCCAACAAGGCCACTCCCCTGCCCGATCCGCGTGTTGCATTGGCCAACTGGATCACCGATTCCAAATCCGGCGCTGGCCACCTGCTCGCCCGGGTCATGGTCAACCGACTCTGGCTACATCATCTGGGCCGCGGCATCGTCACCACTCCCAACGACTTCGGCACGCAGGGTGACGCGCCGTCACATCCCGAGCTATTGGACTGGCTCGCGCAGCGTCTGGTCGAGGAGCAGTGGAAACTCAAGCCGCTGCACAAGCTGATCATGACCAGTGCGGTTTACATGCAGTCGAGCCAGGAAAACCCGTCCGCTATGGCGGTTGAACCGCAGAATAAACTCTGGTGGCGGCGCAGCCCCACCCGCCTCGACGCGGAGGCCATTCGTGATTCCATCCTGGCCGTCAGCGGCACGCTGAAACTGGATCTATTCGGCCCGGGCACGCTTGACGAAAGCTCTTTACGCCGCAGCATCTACTTTTCGGTCAAACGCACCAGGCCCATTCCGTTCATGCAGCTTTTTGACGCGCCCGAAACGCTCCAGAGCATCGGCGCTCGCCAGGTCACCACCGTAGCAACACAGGCGCTGACGCTGATGAATTCGCCGATTGTCCGCCAGCGCGCTGAGCAGCTTGCCCGTCGCGTCCACGCCGCGCCGGGCGACGATCTCGCCGGAAGCATCGACCAGGCGTTTCGCCTCGCGTTCAACCGTCACGCGACGGATGCGGAAAAGAACAAGATGGTGCAATTCATCACCAGACAGGCAAAGACCTACGGCACCGATGCGGCGGCCACCGACAAGGCGGTGGCCGACTTCTGCCAGGTGCTTTTCTGCTCAAACGAGTTCATCTACGTGGACTAAGACCTATGCCCATGGAATTCTTAAAGTCGCCCGACGCCCTGCTCCCGGTTCCCTCGCGCCGCAGATTTCTCCATCGGATGGGCCTGGGTGCCGGTTCGATTGCGCTGGCCAAATTACTCCACGATGAAGGTCTTCTCGACTCCACGGCGTCAGCGGCTTCGCCGGCCGCCATTAGCCCGATGACCCCGCGGCCGCCGCACTACGCGGCGAAGGCCAAGGCCGTCATCTGGCTGTTTATGACCGGCAGCCCGTCGCAGGTGGATACGTTTGACTACAAGCCCGAATTGCAAAAACGCCACGGCCAGACGCTGGCGGGTGCTGATCCCAAGACCGGCTTTTTCACCACCAGCGGAAAGATTCTCAGGTCGCCTTTCGAATGGAAGCAATACGGCCAATCCGGTACCTGGGTGTCCGACGTTTTCAAACAGACCGCGAAGTTCGCCGACGACATGGCCTTCGTTCACTCCTGCTACACCAAGGCCAACAACCACGCACCCGGTGCATTTGAACTGGCCAGCGGCATCATGCGCCCCGGCTTTCCATCGATGGGCGCTTGGATCACCTATGGCCTGGGCTCGGCCAGCCGCAACCTCCCCGGATTTGTCGTCCTGCACGAAACCAAGCCGCGCGGTGAAGACGCCATCTGGACCGCCGGGTTCCTGCCCAAGAACTACCAGGCGCTGGCCATCGATGCCCGCAATGCCAACTCCATCAACAATCTCAACCGCCTGCCGGCCATGAACGAGTCGCAGCAACGCGCCCAGCTCGATCTGCTGCGCCAGTTCAACGAAGAGCATGCACAACAGCGTCAACTCGATTCGGAGCTTTCGGCCCGCGTCGAGTCTTACGAGTTGGCGTATCGCATGCAGACTTCCGCGCCCGAGGCCTTCGACATCGCCAGTGAATCCGACACCGTCAAATCCATGTACGGCGTTGGTGACAAGGAGGCCGACCCGTTTGCCCGGCAATGCCTCACCGCCCGCCGGCTGGTTGAACGGGGCGTGCGGTTTGTGCAGATTTTCGCAGGCCGGGGCACTGGAGGCGATGGCAGCGTTGCCGATGTGCCGTGGGACGGCCACGAAAACATCGAGACCAATCACCGCTCGTGCAGCAAGGCTTGCGATCAGCCGATTGCCGGGTTGCTAGAAGATCTCAAGTCGCGCGGCCTGCTTGAATCAACGCTGGTGATCTGGTCGGGAGAGTTTGGCCGGACCAGCGATTCGCAAGGTTCCCTGGGCCGCGACCACAACCCCAACGCCTTTACCATCTGGATGGCCGGCGGCGGAGTCAAAGGAGGAGCGCACTACGGCGCGACGGACGAGTTTGGCTATAAGGCCGTCGACAAGCGGGTCGACGTGCACGACATCCACGCCACCATCCTCCACCTTTTGGGCCTCGACCACACGAAGCTCACTTATCGATTCAATGGCCGCGATTACCGGCTGACAGATGTCAGTGGAAACGTGATTCGCGAGGTGGTAGCGTAATTTCAGTGAAACGGGGGATTAAAGCCACCTATCAGACTTGAACTGATAACCCCCGCTTTACAAAAGCGGTGCTCTGCCAATTGAGCTAAGGTGGCCAACGCTTCCCCCATTTTATCGAACCATTCGCACTGCGTCCATCAGCGCCACGCCAACCTCAACCGCCAGGGCCCGCCACCTCCACTTGGTGCACGTCAACCTCCGGCACCCGCTCCGTCGGATCGCATTTCCACCGTCGCCAGCCACAAAATCAAGAATTCGGCAGCCGTTTTCCACGCGATCATCACGTTCACACACCACAACTTCCCGTGGTACAATAACTAACATGGCCTCTGCAAAAGAAATCCTCGAGCGCTATTACCTCGAAATGCGCTGGCGCTGCCTGTCACTCGCAGCCGACCTCGATCGCGTCGAGCGCGGCGAAGGCGGCCGGGAACTGCTCAAATCCGACCCGCGACTGCAAAGGTTGCAACAGGCCTTTGACGTCCTGAAGTCCGACAAACCAGACCGCGCAGAGCAGGTCCAGAGCATTTTCACCGATAAGACACCGCCGCCCGCTCGGTGAGAGCAATGACTGTCTTTGCGAACCAACTTCAATGAAATTCATCGATCCCCATATTCACTGCGTCTCCCGAACCACCGAAGATTACCAATTCATGGCCCGTTGCGGCGTCGTCGCCGTCTCCGAGCCCGCCTTCTGGGCCGGCTACGACCGATCATCCGCCAGCTCTTTCGCCGACTACTTCCGCCACCTGATGGAAGTCGAACCACTCCGCGCTGCCCGCTATGGCATCGATCACTTCTGCTGGCTCTGCATCAATGCAAAGGAGGCCGAGAATATCTCCCTGTCCCGTGAAGTGATCAGTCTCATCCCCCCCCTTCTAAATCATCCTCTGGTCCTCGGCGTAGGCGAGATTGGCCTCAACAAGAATACCCGCAACGAAATCACCATCTTTGAAGAGCAGGTTGATATCGCCGCCAAACACAACCAGCTCATCCTCATCCACACACCCCACCTCGACGACAAGCACAAAGGCACGTCGATCATCACCAGCATTCTCAAGAACGACCAACGCATCAAACCCGAACGCGTCCTGATCGACCATTGCGAAGAACACACCATCCGCATGGCCCGCGAGGCCGGCTTCTGGTGCGGACTCACCATCTACCCGGTCAGCAAAATCACCCCCCAGCGCGGCGCAGACATCCTCGAAATCTACGGCACAAAAATGATCTGCGTAAACAGCGCCAGCGACTGGGGCGAGTCCGGCCCAAACAACCTCATCGACACCTGCCTCGAATATCGCCGCCGTGGACATTCCGAGCAGGAAGCGCTGGAAATCTTCTACAACAATCCCTGCCGCTTCTTCGCACAGAGCGGGAAATGGAAATTAAGTCCAGTGGAATAGGACTGATCAGAAGACGGTCAACAATATGGCAACAAAAACCATCTCTATTGACGTCGAGGCATACGCAAGACTGAAATCCATACAGAAGCCGGATGAATCGTTGAGTCAGGCCATAAAGCGCGTCGTTCACGAGCCCATCGATCTTGACGATCTCTTTAGAAATGTTTCCAACCTCAGCGACGCGGCCGTGAAGGCCATTGAAGAACGAGTCGCTCAGCGACATTGACCATCCCAGCGGGCGCGGTAAATGGCTTCACCGGTCCGACCCATCCACCGTCATGCTAAGACGCTCGCGTTTTCCAACACCCTGCGCGATATGTGGTAATATGAATGCTTCGTTTCCCGAGACCAGTTCCAACACATTTGAAAGGTCCAACATGTCACTCCGTCCGCTCAGTTTTCTAACTGCCGTCGCCGGCCTCGTATTGGC
>JBBRHH010000158.1:0-11176 GCA_038222915.1 Tepidisphaerales bacterium | reverse complement strand
TCCTGTTGATCGATCCACGTGAGGAGCGATACCCCTTGCTGGCGTACCGCAAGTTGCTTGGATCGCGACACGGCCTCGGGTGTTTTCTGCTGTGAAAGAGCCGCCCGCAGGCCTGGCAGGTCGAAGCGATCGGGATTTATTGCGCTGATGGCCCACACTTTTGGCGCTGCGTCGACCTTCAGTGTGTTGGCGATGCGCTGGGCATAGTCGTCGCGCAGCTCGACAACGGCCGACTCGCCATCGCGGCCGGCCAATTGGTCCACCTTGTTCAGGCAGAAGACAAAGTTGTGCGGATCGTTGCCGGCCGCGACGAGCCCCAGCAATTCCTGCGGCCTTTTGTCTGCGTACTTTTCCACGCTCTGCATCCAGAGCGGATAGAGCATGTGCCGCAGCATCTTCCGCGTGATCTCGATGTGCGACTGATAATGACTGTCGATGTCCGGGAGGTCGAGCAACACCTGCCGGGAAAGCCGGGGCACGGCGTGTGTCACGATTGAATACTGTCCGGGAACCTCGCGATCGAGAAGCGTTTGCAGAGCGTCCTGCTGGGTCTCGTGGCAATAGGCAATGACGCTTTGCGTGCCGGGTCCCCAGGAAGTGCGCGGGGTGATATCGCGGCCCACGAGCGCATTGATGAGGGCACTTTTGCCGATGTCTTTGCCGCCGATCAGGCCGACGAGATACATTGCGCCATTGTCGGCCATGGCCAGGGCGGAATCGGAAAGGACGGGCGCGTCAGCGGCCATGGAGGCGGGCAGGCCTGCGCCGGTGAGGTCGGCGATCTGGTGAACGAGTTGTTGGACGTCGATTCGCAAGTCTATTCCACCTGCGGTTTGGATTGCCGTGCACGGTCCAGGCGATCGACGCGCCGCTGGATGTCAGACCAGATGTTCTGCAATTCGTGCATTTCGTCTTCGCTGACATGAGTCGTCAACGCACTGAATAATGCTGCTACATCCGGCCTATATTTTTCGAACAACATGAAGATGTCGTTCTCGTAGAGGCCGATGCGTTCTCCGTCGCCCTGTCGATAAAGCGAAGGCAGGGCATAGAACTTCAGCAGCATCAATCCTTCGACGGTCGCACAGCGCACGTCGGTCTGCATGAAATGATGCACGGCCGCATGCTGTTCCTGAACTGTCTTGAAAATCGGGTTGGTGGTGAGGAGAACGTCAACGCGCAGGCTGCCGAACATCCCGCGCGCGAAGTTTCGAGTCCGATCCGAGATCACGATCTCGGGTAATTGTTCCAGCGAGCTGACCGAAAGGACCAGATCGACGTCCTTGGTATTTCTTCCCTCGACGTACGTCAGCATGGCCACGCCACCCACCAGCACATAGGGCACGGAGCGGTCATGCAGCATGGAGAACAGACGGACCAAATCACGCTGAAGCTGGTCTTCGATATCAGGCTGCATGTGTGCCTCCGGGATGGTTCGATCATTCCAAGCTCCCGGACCAAGCACGACCGCCGCATGAATAATTTCAGCGACGCTTTCCAAGTTACTTCCGGCCGCGAGCGTGGGCATCAGACCTTCTTTCACGGGGTTCGCCGCACAATTCTATCCGGCTCAGGGCGCTATGCCATCACCGACTGGCCCTGAATTTCATCCGCCATCGCTACCAGCTTTTCAAGACTCCCACGCGATGGCGCCTGCGATTCGAGCCATGCGCAGGCTCGATCGATCTGGTTGTGCGTCAGGGCCGCGAATCGCTCGGTGATCCGCCGATTTGTCAGGCGGGTTCGGCCAGTGACTTCGTTGCTCAGTTTCTCGCCGAGCCACGTTGCCAGGCTGAAACCGCCGATCACCATGAGGTCGATGTGGCCGAAGAAAACGTGGTGTGTTGCGACGATCAGAGCCAGCAGATACGGAGCGGCTTCTGACCAGGCGATCAGTTTTTTCCCGCCGGGCAGATAGCGCAGCAGTCGCTAGAGCAGAAGCGTGTCGCGCGGCGTGCCGTGCCAGCGCTTTTCGAGCCAATTCTTGAGATCGGCCAGCTCCTCATCGGCAATCCGTCCGGCCGTATCCGGGTCGATTCGCATGCTGGCCGAGTCTTTTGTGATCGCGTCGGATACTTCCACGGTTCGAATCTGGTCGTCGATCCGGCTTTGAACGATTCTGAACTGATCGACAAGCAGGGCCCGAAAATCCGGGGCGGCGTCGGTGCCGTTGCCGCCGGGCGCGTCCATCCGAAGCGACTCACCCTTCATGATCACATCCCAGAGGGTGCGCGGCATGCGCAACAACATTCCCGGGACCTGCCGAACGCGATCGAGCATGCGCTGCGGGCCCATCAGGTAGAGAATGCTCTGCTGCTGGAGCCGCCGCTGCAGTTGCTGTGTCAGCGGGCCGACGTCGACGCCGGGGGCGGGCGTTTCGAGCATGCGCAGGCGCGGGATCAGCTCGTCGATCTGCGCGCGTTCGCGCTGGAGGGGCGCGATGATCCGGTCGCGCAATCGATCGAGCAGATCGGCCGTGCGGTTCGAGATGGCCTCGTGAGAGGTGTGCAGCGATCCGTTCAGGGAGATCAATGAATTTCGGAGTGATGAAAGATCCGCCTCGGGTGGAGGCTGATAGGCCGCATCATCGCGCGGTAGAGCGAAGATTCGCGCATCGGCCCAGTCGCGCTCGGAAAGCTGACGCTGAAAATCCTCCAGCACCGCTTCTTCCTCGCACTTGTTCATCACGAACAGCGCCGGCAGCGCATAGCGCCGCGCCAGCCGGTAATACGGCAGGAGCTCGGTCATCTGGTACTTCTCAGGCGTCACCAGAAACAGCAGCGCCTCGGCCCAGCGAAAAACGCGGTCGGCCTCGGCGTGATGCTGCGGCTGATCGCCGTCCAGATCCGGCGTGTCGATCAATGTGATCTCGCGCGTCAGCGGTCCATCGAGCGCGATGACGGTGAGTTTTCCGGCCACGCCGCGCACCGGCCCGGCCGCGGTGGGTGTCACGGCTTCCTTGTCGACATTCAGCCATCCATCGGGAATCGCGGCTGCGGCGTTGGCCACCGCGATTGCGCCGCTGGTGAAGGTGCGCCGGAAGTGAGTTCCGCATACGTTGGCGTCGAGCAGCCGGTTCACCAAGGTTGATTTGCCGGTGCCGGTGCCCCCAATGACGGCCACCAGCGGCAGGTGGTTTCGTTTCTCGTCAAGATGAAACCGAAGGGCGGCGAGATCGGCGCGAAAGCGGTCAACTGCTGCTCCGATTGCCCCAGAAGGATCAATTGAGAACCCTCCAATCAGCGTGTCCAGATTGGCCAGTCGGTCGTCAAGAGTTTCGGAGCGAAGGGGCATGTGCAGCGGAGTTTTTACCACAAACGGCGGGATTGTTCTGTCGGGGCTTGGTTTGTTTCGTAATCCCCAAACAGGAGATCACCTCACTCAGGCTTGCGCGGTAGGTGTTGTGCTTGCCGAATCCGATATGGATGCCAGTATTGGCACGTCATGGCAGGAGAATCAGCCCGCTGATCTGCTCAAAATGCTTTCTATTGTGCGTGAGCAGCGGAATTGAGTGGCGCAGCGCCGCGGCCGCAATCCACGCGTCCGAAACGGCGATTGGTTTGCCGGGCACACTCATAATTTCGGCCCATTGCCAAGCCGTTCGATCGTCCTGGTCAAGGAACGTGTACCCTGCGATTTGACCCTTGAGCGACTCGATCTGTTTTACACCCCATTTTCTTGTGACCGCCCAACGGTAAAGCTCGGCAACACTCATGAAGCTCAGGCAGGGCTCATTAACGGTCAGGAGATCACGGTAAATCTCCGCGCGCGTGTCGCCCTTGAAAATATATGAGAAGACGCAGGTGTCGACGATCAGGCGTGTCATTCGGGAACGTCCGCTGGCCTGTCCGTGCGACGCCACTCTTCGAGCGTCTTCTCGAAGCCGTCATCGATCTTGTCAGGCCACCCTGCACCAAAGTGTCGGTCGAACCAGCCCTTCCCTGAGTTTGCTGTTGATGTGCCCTGCGCAGCAACATCCTCGATCACGATAATCTCAACGTCCATGCCAATGAGCGGTGAGAGCTCGGGTAGATGAAGCGTTTCAGAATCTATGTGCGTTTTTACGCGAATGGCGTTCACGGCGTTTCTCACTTTACTTTGCCTGTGTCCAGCTACTTCGTATCGTCCGGCCCCACCAGCGGCCGATCGCTTCCGACCAGATAGATAGAATTCTTGCCCGCCGTTTTTGCGCGGAACATCAGATCTTTGTCCGCCGCCTGAATCAGGCCTTCCATGTCGTGGGCGTTGTAGGGGAAGACAGCGAGGCCGCCACTAATGGCCAGCACGCCTTTGCCGCTGGATCCGAGGCCTTTGAAGTCGGGGCTGGCGATGAGGCGGCAGAATCGCTTGAGGATCAATTCGATTTCATTGGGGAGACGGGCGTGGGTTGCGCTGGTCTTGGGGTCGCGCGGCTGACGCGGGCCTTCTTTTTCCCAGAAAACGACCGCAAATTCATCGCCGCCGATGCGCGCCACCAGATCATGCTCGCGCACACAGCGCCGCATCAGCGCGGCCGTCTCTATCAGGATTTGATCGCCCTGGGCGTGGCCGTACTGGTCGTTGTATTTCTTGAAATTATCGATGTCGAACAGCAGCAGCGTCACCGGGAAAAACATCTGCCGCGATTTCTCAATGATCTTGCCGAGGAAGTGGCGGAAGTAGCGGGCATTGTACAGGCCGGTCAACTCGTCGGTGATGGCCAGCCGTTGCAGTCGGTTGTGGCGGTCCTGCAATGCGTGCACCTTGCCGACGACTTGCGACAAACGTGCGAGAAGGTGTCGGGCGGCCTCCGAATCGTTTCCGGGCGCAACTGTCAGATGCAGTTGGCCATATTCCTCGTTCTGATGACGAAGCTCGTGCGAGATATGAATCGTGCCATCGTGCAGCGCTTCGTGCGACTGCCCGTTGGTCTCCTGGGGCGTCGTATGCGTCAGCGTCATGGCCGGGGCGAGCATCTCGTTGAGTCGTTTGATCGTGGCCGGCAAGGCGTTGCCGGGATTCTGCAGCAGCAGATCAAGATAGATTTCGGCCAGCGGCATGTCCTGGACCATGGGCAGTGGGATTGCGTCATCGATGCGGGATTCGGCCTCCCCGTTGGCCTTCACCGCTGCGGTCGTCATGCGCAGCAACGGCTTGGCGAACATCTGCCGCAGCTCGGACGGATTGGGCGGGGAGATAATGTAGTCGTCGCACCCAAACTCGAGCATCTTGCGCGAAAGGGGCTCGAGGGTGGCGTGGCCAAAGAGAACAATCCGCGCCTCGCCGGCCACATCGCGCAGGGTGCGGACGGCGGATTCGGGCCGCCGCTCGATCGGCTCGGCCGACGCCAGCACCACCGAAAATTGCCCGCCGCACAGCTCGGCAATCGCATCGAAATAATTGTTGACCTGGGTGACGTTGGCGGCCGGTATCGTCTGGGTGAGCGCGGCCTGCACCTGACGTCCTGTGTCGCCGATCAAGAGCACACGTTCCTGGTTGATGCGAGGCATACTTGTTCAAATCAGTAAGACGAATCCGACTCAATCCCGCATTCCCGCCGTCGGGCGGGGCGGATGATCTGACAACAGCGCACGAAGCTCGTCCGCGCTTAAAACAGGCTCTCCCGAGGCCGAGTCCTCTTCGCCAAACGCATGTTCTCCCGCGGCCGGCTGGGCAAATGGGGGGGCAAGCTGTGGAGGGGCAATCGCTTCGGGTTGCGCCGGAAGCGAAATGTTGTTTGTCTGGGAGACTGGCGTGCTGGATGCGAGGCGGTGCAGTCCATCGTCCGATAACAGGCCGTCGGCTCCAAACCGCAGCGCCTCAGCCATTGCCCCGGCCCGCCCATCGGTCTGGGCCAACCAGATTTCAATGTGGGCAAACCGCTGCTTGACGGTCGCCACCATCTGAAGTTCTTCGCGGTATAAGCTGCCGAGGGTCAGGATCATCGCCCGATAAGCCAGCGGCCTGCGGCACAGTTCTACCATCGCGACATACGGGTCTTCGGCCTCGGTGCACTGAAACCCCATTTGCTGCAATGTAACCAATGGCCCGGAGCGGCAAGCCACCGAGCCGACGATTAACGCGCGGCCTGCTGGTCGTGTTACTGGCATACTGACGCCGGACATCCCACTCCAGTGTTAAGGAATCTGACTCATAATACCCCCAACAACGGGGTGGGACAAATGAAGCGACGTCAGAAACATCGGTCAATCCAGCGGATTTTCGTGGATAAGTGCCGATCCGGATTGCCGTCAGACGCCTTGTGACCTCACCAAGTCTCGCTACAACTGTATGTATGGCCCGTGAGCGAATTGTAACCGGCGAGTCTTCGGGCGAAGACGAAAATCGTTTCAACTTCGCCTTGAGGCCCCAAAAGTTTGAGCAGTATATTGGTCAGGCGTCCCTGATTGAAAAGCTGAAGATCGCGGTGCAGGCCGCGCGCTCGCGCAAGGAACCCGTTGAGCACACGCTGTTGCACGGCCCACCGGGTCTGGGCAAGACAACACTCGCCCATGTGATCGCCAACGAAGTGGGCGCTCAGGTGCACGTGACCAACGGCCCGGCGCTGACCAAGGGGATCGATCTGGTCGGCATCCTCACCAAGCTCAATCAGGGCGATGTCTTCTTCATTGACGAAATCCATCGACTGCCGGCGCCGGTCGAGGAATTTCTCTACACGGCGATGGAAGATTTCAAGGTCGACATCACCCTCGATCAGGGCGCGCATGCCCGCACCGTTACCGTACCCATCCCGCCGTTTACGCTGGTTGGCGCAACCACGCGGATTGGCGCGCTCACCGGACCGATGCGCGGCCGATTTGGCATTGCCGGGCATCTTGAGTTCTACGCGCCCGAAGAACTTCATGAAATTCTTCGCGCCAACAGCCAGCTTCTGAAAGTCGAATCCGACGACAGTGCATTGTGGGAATTGTCGCGCCGCAGCCGGGGCACGCCGCGCATCGCCAACCGGCTTTTGCGGCGTGTTCGCGATTTTGCGACGGTGCGCGGTAACGGGAAAATTGACATGCCGATGACGCAGGCGGCGCTGAAGCTGGAGGGCATCGACGCTCGCGGCCTCGACGAACAGGATCGCACATTTCTGCGCACCCTCATCGATGTTTACAGCGGGGGGCCGGCCGGCATCGAAGCCATCGCCGCCACCATGGGCGAAGAAGTCGACACGCTTGTGGATGTGATTGAGCCCTACCTGCTGCAAATCGCCTTCGTGATGCGCACCCGGCAGGGCCGGCGTGCGACGAAGCTGGCTTACGAGCATCTTGGGTTGAAGTTTCTACCGCCAAAAGACGTTAGTGGAGAGGACCCGTCTCTCTTTGGCGAAGTTTGATCCCATCTGAATTGTGCGCACGGCGCACCGATTGCGGAGTAATACAAGTAATGATCGCTACCGCCCTTGGCCAACATCGCATCTTCGATGCCCACACGCACTTCCTGACGCAGGGGTTTCTAGCCAATCTCGGCAAGGTCGCCGGCCTCCAGCCCGATCCGGCCATCGTCGCGCTGCGTCTGGGATGGGAAGTGCCCCCAAAGGAGCCGGCGGAGGTTGGGCGCGTGTGGCTGACGGAGTTCGACAAATATGGCGTCGATCGCGCCATCGCGATTCACACCCTTCCCGGCGACTTGGAAACGGCCGCGGCGGGAATCTCTGCGACGGGCGGGCGGCTGACCGGATATGTCACGATCGACCCCGCTTCGTCCACCGCGGTCACAACCCTGGGCCGGGCCATCGCCCTGGGGTTTCGCGGGCTGGCGCTTTTTCCCGGGATGTTTCGCTTCTCCATGACTTCCGATGCGGCGTATGTCCTGCTTCAGATGGCCAACACGCACCGGATGAATGTCCTGGTGCACTGTGGCGTGCTGAAGATTTCGTTTCGAAATAAGCTCGGATTGCCTGCTGCGTTTGATGGTTCATTTTCCAACCCACTGTCGCTTCAGCGCCCATGCGCCGAATTCCCGCAGGCGAAGTTCATCGTTCCGCATCTTGGATCGGGACTCTTCAGGGAGCTACTGATGCTGGCCGACCAGCAGAGCAACGTGTATTCCGATACCTCGGGAATTGGCGGCTGGGCGAAGTACCTGGATGGAGCGCCCGGCAAGGCGCAGGTGCTTCGGCAGGCGATAAACGTGCTCGGGGCCGACCGGCTTCTTTTTGGAACCGACTCCACGTTTTTCCCGCGCGGGTGGCGAAAGGATGTGTTCGACGAGCACATCCGCGTTTTCGAGGAGGCAAAATTGGATCAGGCAGAAGTAGCAAAGATTCTCGGCGGGAACATGGAAGCAATTATTGGAACGCGCGCGGGGGCGTGATGGTCCAGGAGGAAAGAGCACAATGAAAGAACCAGACGAACCGCCGCCGGAAGTATTGGAGTACCAGACGCAGGAACGAAAGCGTTCGCGCAATCCGTACATCCTCATCACGGTGATCGTGGTGCTGGGAGTATTGTTCGGGGCGTTCTTCCTGTTTTCAGCCCGATGGAATGATCAGCCCGCAACGGTGTTGCCGATACAGCCAGCGCCGACTTCTGTACCGGCTAAATGATGAGGCCGGGGTATAGATCGCCCACGCCCGTACCGATTTGTTCCAGTACCATCCGGCAACAACCTGGCGGCAAATCGAATCCTTTGTCTTTACACATCGCGCTGCACCGGGTGATACAACGGCATACGTGGATCATGATTAGGACGCATATGTTTATTTGCAGAGTGGAACGATGGTCCGTCGATTCTGAAATATTTGGCAACGCCAAGCGACTTATCCCATAATGTCCTACGTGCGGCGTCTCCCGGCGATCATTCTCCTGTTTGCGTTTGGTGCCTTGGGCTCGGGTGCGCTTTCGTACTGGCATGAAGCAGAGCACTATTCGGAAGATCTGGCCTTTGCGGCGGCGGTGAAGGCGGCGGGGCTGCCAGAGCAAGCGCCGCCCGCACACGACGAAACCAATTGCGATTTCCACGCCCAGTTGCACATTCCGCTGGCGGTAGCCTCCTGGGTTCCACTTCTGGTGTTGCTCGGGCTGTTTGTAGCATTTTTGACGCTCATCTCCACGCCGCTGGTTTCCCAGCGCATTCCCGCACGCATCGACTGCCGCGGCCCTCCTGTTTGCTGATGCCCCGTGCGGCGCGCTCCCCTGCGCGCCGCTGTTTCACGCATCAGACATTTCCAAAAAACAGGAGAAGACATGCACCATCGCATGGTCCGATTGGCCGTTTTGGCCATTTCTTTGATTTCGTCGTTTGTTCATGCCGAGCCGGCGACGCAGCCGGCCGACCCACGCGTCGATCGTCTCGAGCAACGCCTCAACGAGATGGAGCGGCAACATCAGGCCGACCTAAAGGCACGCGATGCGGAGATCGCACGACTGCGATCGCAGATACCAAACGACCCCGCTTCGCGCAAGGCCGATCAGGACGTCATCGACCAGACGACCAGCGATTTGATGAAGGATATTGAGTCGCGATCAGCCGTGACACAGACTTTGCGGATTCCGGCCAGCTTCAATCCGGATCTGGCCGTGGTGGCAGACTTTACCGGATCGCTTTCGACCAACAACGACAACCCGGCCCGCAACCGATTTGACATCCGCGAGGTCGAACTGGATTTGCGAGCCGCGGTCGATCCGCGGGCCGATGGCGTTGTCGTGCTTCCGATCAGCCGGGATGTGGATGACCCACTCTTCTTTGATAAGGCCGGCGCGAACGGGGATGTAAATACGGGCATTGAAGTGGAGGAGGCGTACATCTTTCTGCACGACTTTGGCGTGCCGAATCTGACCACCAAACTGGGGCGGTTTCATGTGCGGTTTGGCCGGTGGAACATCCTGCACAAGCACGACTGGATGACGACCGACAACAATTTCGTGAACCAATCGTTCCTCGGCGCGGAAAGCCTTAACGATTCAGGCCTTAGTCTGAGTTACGTGATCCCGCCCAAGTTGATCGGCGACCATTACGTCGAGCTGATCGCCGAGATTATCAGCGGCGAAGGAGACTCGGCGAATCCGGTTCTGAACAACAATGCCCTGGTGCACTCGCCGGCGCTGAATCTGCATGCGCTCTGGAACCATGACATCGCCCGCGACTGGAACCTGGAGATAGGCGGATCGTGGCTGACCGGCAAACACAACAACGACGACCAGCAGAACGTCAATCTGTTCGGCGTCGACACCACCCTCATTCACACCGACCCGCGCGGTAAGTTCAACAACCAGGTCTTTCAGTTTGAAGGCATCTACGGCGCGGTCGACAGCGCCCGCCACGATTTGCAGCATTCAATGGGCGCTTTCTTCATCGCCCAGCAACAGCTTAACCGCGACATTTATGGCGGTGTTCGTCTGGACTGGACGCAGAGCGCGCTCGACCAGCACAAGGAAGTCTGGGGTGTTTCGCCTTATCTGAGCTGGTACTGGAGCGAGTTTCTCCGCTTCCGCGTCGAGTATCAGCACAAGCAGGGCGACACCGAGCACGAGGACACACTCTTCTTCCAGTGTACGTTTATTTTCGGCGCACATCCGCCCCATCCCTACTGGGCCCTTCACTGAAACATCAACTTCTTAAATTGAATTGGAGATTGCCATGAAAACTATTTTGATTGTTGCACTTGCAATGATTCTCTTCCCGATCGCGTCCCGTGCCGAGTTGAAGATCGTCACCACCGCGACAGATTACGCCGACATCGCGAAACAGATCGGCGGCGACAAGGTGACCGTGCATTCCATCATGAAAGGCCCGGAGAACATCCACAATGTGATGGCCAAGCCGACGGAGATGACGGCGCTCAACGGAGCGGATCTGTTTGTGCATTCGGGCCTCGACACCGAACCATGGCGCGACAACCTGATGAAAGGGGCGCGCAACCCGCGCATCATGTCCGGCCAGCCAGGTTACGTTGACATGAGCAATGGAATCGAGCTAAAGGAAGTGCCGACCGGGAAAATCGGGCGTGATCAGGGCGACGTCCACTCCTACGGCAACCCGCACTTCACCGGCAATCCGCAAATCGCCCAGCGGATGGCGGTGACGCTCGTCAAGGCAATGATGGCGGCCGACCCGGCGAACGCTGAATTGTACAAGGCCAACGCCAAGAAATTCGTGAAGGAGATGGGAGACCTGAGTCACGAGCTCAAGGAACAGTTTGCTCCCTATGCCGGCCTGAAAGTCGTCACGTTTCACAAGGCATGGG
>JBBRHH010000157.1:0-11204 GCA_038222915.1 Tepidisphaerales bacterium | reverse complement strand
CCTTTGCCCGGCTTATCGATCACGGGCTCGGTCGGCAGTGGATAAAGTTCAGGAATGATGTCGTGCCCGGCCTCGCCTCGCACCAGGATCCGGCCCATCGGACCGGCGTCCCCAATACACGTCTTACTGCGCCCACGTATTTTCTTGGCGGGCGGAAGATCCGTCAGGTCAGGCCGATGCCCCTCACGCGTATGCATCACCTGCAGCCCGGCCTTGCGCCAGGCAGCCAGAAGTTTCTGATTGGGTTCAATGGTGCGGCGAAGCTGCGAAACATCGTTGCCGAGCATCTCGCCAAATCCGCCGGGTTCAAGAAAGTCGCGCTGCATGTCGATGATCAGCAGCGCGCACTCGGCAGGGGTGAAGTCGAAGGAATACGGTTCGGCGTCGATGCTGAACGTTCCGGTCATGGCGTGAAGCTCCTGAGTCGGACTTGCCATGGATGTCCGGCAAGCCGGTGAACGCAAACTCTTAAATGTTCACATCTATCTATGTCGCAGGCCGGTATACCGCAGTGGTTCGGACCTCGACGACGTCAACGCCAAAGCAGGATTCATGCCACGGCGATCAGCCATCGCATTCGACAAGAATCACGCATTCTGAAAAGTAGATGACGCAAACGCGCGCCGCCCCTCCCCGCACTCTTCGCTCAAAACCATCCGGATTGCAGCTTTTTCAGGCAATCGAAGTTCACACGATATGGATCAGCAGATGCCCCAGTGCCTTGGCCGCGAAAAATCCACCCGCACCGGTTTTTACCTGCTTGGCCTGTAGGGAAAGTGTATAGGTCCCGTTCTTGGTGCTCTTCCAACCACCCGTCGGCGGCGCAATCCGATACGTCGCCGTACGCGGCGAGCCGTTCGACTTGGCATCCACCTTCAAAAACACGGCGAACTTAGAGAATGCGCCCGGCCCAGTCACCTTGATGTCGGCCCCGTTCAGACTGGAAAAGGCAACGTTCGCGCTCGACGTATACGTCACCGTAAATGTCAAAGCCTTTGCCGACGCCACGGTAATGTTGCTGATGTGGAGCGCCGTCTTGTTCACAACGGCCGGTGTGGCCGCGGGAGTGAAATCGCGCTCGATGTTTTCAGATCCGATCGTGACGTTGTTGTACGTCACCGTGCCCAGGCCTGTCCCATGCGCACTCACGGTATATGAGCCAGGCGGGAGCGCCAGCGCATATCCCCCCGCCGCCCATGTCGTCGTCGAAAACGTTGCATTGTCGCTCAGCCGCAACGCCTGAACGGTGATCGATCCAAGCCCTTCGCCCGGCGTGTAGAACTTGTCCTTGGTGACTTTGTCGGTGTAGGCGATGCCGGTCAGAAAACTGTTTCCCGATTCATAGGCGAAGTCGTTGGTGTCGATGACGGCGTGATAACCGCCCTGGTACGACGTGGCCGCCAGGACACCAGCGCCCACCTCTTTAAAACTGCCGTTCATGATGTTTGTACGGTGGCCGCGCATTGCAATGCCTTTGTCCACAAACAGGTTCTTGTGCAACTGCGCCGTAAACGAAGTCAGGTTTGGTGCACCCTGCGACTGCCCGGCCCACGCGATATTTTCGCCAGCGCCATAGTTGCCAGAAAACGCGTAACCGGCGTTTCGGATCCGCGTGTCGAAGGTGGTCGTGCCCGGCCCGTCATGTTGGAATTTGTCGCTGTCGATCATCCACTGCGTGTGGCCGCGCGAGGAATCAACCAGCACCGGATTGATAGCCAGCGGCTGCTTGACGGCCGTCGATATCGTGCCGGGCGACAATCCCTCATTCAGATCGATGCTGTATCGAGCCGCCTCCGCGGATGGGTTGGCCCGCGCTCGGTTGATCAAGGCCACCATGTACTGCTCGGCCGCGTTTGGAAATACAACGGAAAAGAGGTTGCGATCCTCCAGTGATTCGACGTGAAAACACGAAGTGCGACCCATTGCCATGGCAAACCTCAATTGTGTAAACGCGCGCCCAGGCGGCATGAAACGCCGCACCCAGCTTTGCCGCCGCCAAATAGGATATATCGGATCGATGCGATTGGAACTGAAAAGTGGATGACGAATCAATTCTTCGCTTCAACCGCGCGCAGCCCGGCCACACCCCGGGCACGCAACCCCGCATCCGTAGATTCGGCCAGTTCATGCAGGATCGGTAGAACCATCTCCGGCCGCGGATGCGCCTTGGTAATGGCCATCGCCAACCCCTCCCGGGCAAGAAAATCGCGGCGAACCGTTGCCCAGATCAGCGCGTCCAACACCTCCGGCGGCGCTGCACCGTTCAGAGATCGCGCCGCCTGCACCCGCGTCACATAATCCGGCGAGGACAAGCCCGCGATCACCTCCTCATCCTGCAACCGCAACTCACGCGCAATGCGGCAGATGAGCCCGAACAATTCCGCCCTGTCGGCAACGATGTTCATCGTCGAACGAAGGAACGGCAAAGCGACGCGTGCGTCTGGCCCCTGCTTTTTCAGCGATTCGTACGCGAGCCGGTGTATGTCCGCATCTGGACTGTAGACATAGGCAGTGGCCAGTTCCGGCGCAGCATAGGCCGCGGTCGATCCCAGGTCGAGCACCACTTCGAATGCATGAACACGCTGACGCCAGAAGTCTTGCTCGTTCAACGTCGCCGCTAGACCAGGGACCGCCGCACTCGTGAAAGTGGACATGCGGTAAAAGGCCGTAATCCGATCACGCAAAATCCACTCGTCCGGCGGCGGGACAAAAACAAATTTGGACGGCAGGTTTCCTGGCTCCGCTGAGCCGAAATAAGCGAGGACAATCCGGATCGCATCGGCCGGGTGCGTGAGCGCGTTCAGTGCCGTGTCATATTTCGCGCGTCTTGCCAGGATCTCCGCCACGTACTTCGGGTCGGACAGTTTCGCGAGCAGTAGCTCTCCGTCGTGTTTGAATGAAGGGTCGATACTACAGAGTAGCGACACAACCCGCTTCTCCGGCAAATCCTTAGTCAAAGCCGCCCGCAAAATAGGTCGAGCTGCAACAGCGGCCGGGCCAAATTTATCCAGCGCCGCGTAGGCCAGTTGCCGTCGCCTGGAGTCAGGCGAATCCACAACGGCCCTCGCCAATTCCGGCATGGCATACTCGGCGGTTGGGCCCAGGTCCCGTATGCATTCGAACGCAAGTGGAGTGAAGTCCCTGTAAGTCCCGCCATTCAGAACGGCCGTAAGACCCGGGACCGAAGCGCTGGTCAAGGTGGACATGCGATAGAAGGCAATCACGCGCCGATCCACCTCCTCTTCCCAGCATCTGATCGGCCTGAGAGAGGGGTAGACGGGCGACGACATGGCCGCAACCTTTGCCGGCTGCGTCGCTGCTGGAGGGCTCGGCGCTTTTCGCTTGCAACCACCCAACACGGCGAACCCGAGCATGACCCGCCAGATGGCCCCATGCACAACGGGATGAAACGTAAATCGCATGATCTCATTCCTTCGTTTCAATCATCTCGCGGCCAATCGTGACGGTAGCATTCGCAAGATCAATCCCCGTCCTTCATGCCCAATCCACGCTCGACTTCGCGCAACCCTGCCATCGCCCGCGCCCGCACGTTGCTGTCTTCTGATTTGCTTAGGTCGCGCAGCGTCGCCAGCACGATGTCGGGATTCGGATGAGCCTTGGAGATGGCCATCGCCAGCCCCTCGCGCGCCAGAAAATCCCGGCCTTCCGTCGCCCGAACCAGCGCCAAAAGTACCTCGCGCGGCGCTGCACTGTGTTCGCGAAACGCTTTCTGCGGTTCCGCACGCGGCGTCGCAGGTTGCGTGGCCGGCGATGGATCTGGCAAAGTCGCTGGCGGATCGGCCGCCATCGACACGGTTCCCGGCGTCACGCCAACAGCCCAGCCAATAACAAGAACAAAGACGTTACGCATAGGCCTCACTCCTCCCTCTCGATCTCTCGCAACCCTGCCAACCCGCGCGCCCGAAGACCGCCATCCTTCGACTGGGCCAGTTCCTCCAGCGCCGGCAACACCGCCTCTGGATGCGGATGTGCCTTCTGAATAGCCGCCGTCAAACCCTCCCGCGCCAGCAGATCCCGCCGGATGACCGCCCGCACCAATGCTTCAAGAACTTCCGGCGGCGCTGCGCCATTCAATGACCGAGCGGCCTGCACGCGCGTCATATAGTCCGGCGAGGACAGTTGTGCGATCAACGGTTCATCCTGATGCCGCAACTCCGGCTCGATACGGCACAACAGTGCGAAAATCCGATCGTGCGACTCCTCTGTCATGCCACCGCGAAGGATCGGCACGGCAAGTTTCGCCTCCGGCCCCATGCGCTCCAGCGTTTCGTACGCGAGACGCTGACCCTCGCAGTCAGACGACTCCGCCAGTGACCTCGCAAGCTCCGGCGCAGCGTAGACCGCAATCGGGCCAAGTTCTCGCAAATATTCAAGCGCACGGACGTGCCGCACCCAATAAAGTCTGCCATCAATCGCGGCCGCCAACCCCGGCACGGCCGCACTGCTGAACGTCGACATGCGATACAGTGCAGTCAACCGCCGATCGAGACCCTTGTCCCACTCCAACTGAGCTGCATCGTGATAAGTTCGGGCAAGTGACCCGAACGGCGGCGGCTCCACCCGCGCCACGGGCTCTGGCCTCTGCATCGCCGCATGGATCTCCGCGACCTCAACCTCCGTCATCGCAACATCAGACGGGCGGGAAATATCAATGGCTTTCGCTGCTTCCAAAATTTTTCGGCCGGCGTCTGGATCAAGCAGCGTCGTCCAGTGCCCTTCCGTCGGCGAATTCGAGTTAACGTGGATCAACTGGTCGAAGTCATCGGCATCGGCCGGGCCCGTGTGGTAGATCGCCGTCAAAGCACTTTTGCGGACCGACGGATTCAAATCGTGCGTCGCATCGACCAACGCGGGCAAAACCAGCTTCGGATCCGCCCGCGCATAAGCGAGAATGTCGGCCGCCGTCCTGCGAATTTCCTTGTCCGGATGCGTCAGCGCCAAAACCAACGCCGGTACCGCCGGCCGCGCATAGGGGCCCAGCCGCATCAGCGTATGCGTCGCAGTCAGTCGATCGCTTGGCGTTGCATGCAGCAGATATTGCAGCAGAAGCGGGCAAAATCGTGCTTCGGTTTCCGGATCAAGTAGCCCCTTTTGATACGGTAACTCCGTTGCGATGGTGGGCGCAATCTCGATCAGCTTCTGTTGGAATTGTCGACGCAACTCAACACGGTCAATCGCAACTTGAGTCGCCACCACCTGCGTCGACGCTAGCCTTGGCACCGCCGGCGCGGTGCCTACGGTTTTCTTGCAACCGCACGCCAGCGCGAGCCCCACCGCCGCAATCCGCCACACTGTCCCACCAGCAGCGCGTTTCCACATGCCCAACATTGTACCCCCCATCCCGCCGAACCCGGCAACAATTCCCGCCTGTAACTGCCAACTCAACGCGGTTACAATCCGCCCCGCGGCACACGGACGTGCCGGCCGATCTTTTCGCCCCCTGCCCGCAAGCCCAAGGACCCCGCAGCGTGACCTCTGAAAACGTTCTCGACTACTCCACGACCGACGCCCCAACCCTGGGAAAAAGGCTTAAGCCCTGGCTCCGCCGCATTCTCGGCGTCGTCATCACGCTCGCGATCTTCGTCTGGATGTTCAAGCCGGTCTACAAACAGTGGGACCTCGTCAAAGAACCGATCCTGAAAACCGACTGGCGACTCTTCTTCCTCGCGTCGGCCATGTTCGCGGCGTTTCTCTTCATCTTCCGCGTCCTCTCCTGGCGCTGGATCGTCGAAGGCCTCGGCCACAAGCTTCCACTCGCCCCGGCAACCCGCATCTGGTCCACGTCGGAACTCGCCCGATATCTCCCCGGCGCAATCTGGCAGGTTGTAGGACGGGTGTACCTCGTCCGCCCCTACGGTGTCAGCGGGCCGGTCTGCTCCACAAGCCAGTTGCTCGAGCTGACCGTCTTTCTCCTCGCCAACGTACTCGTCGCCGTCTCATGCCTCGTCTTCCAGGGCACGAAGCTCCCCGATTCCACCGCCAGCAAATCGCTCTACTTTTTTGCGCTGCTCATCCCCACCCTGCTCATCCTCATCCACCCCACAGTCTTCTACGGCCTCCTCAACAAGCTGATGGGACGGCTGAATAAACCCCAGATCGTCCAGCGACTTTCCGGACAAAACCTCATCAAGCTCACCCTCTGGGCCATCCTCGGCCTCCTCTGGCAGGCCCTAGCCATCTGGCTCATCGTCCACGGCCCGCTCCATCTGGGCATCCGCAAATGGTGGATCGTAGCCGGCGCCTACGGCCTCGCCTGGTGCTCAGGCTTCATCGCCTTCTGGGCCCCCGGCGGCCTCGGCGTACGCGAGGCCGTCTTTATGATGGTCATGTCCCACATCCTCCCCAAAAAACTCCGCGTCGACATCTTCCACAGCCCCGAAGCCCTCGCAGCGTTCCTGGCATTCCTGGGCGTATTGCTCCGTCTCTGGGCAACGACAGGAGAACTGATGCTCACATCGCTGGCGTATTCGTTTGATTTCAAAGGAGCGATGGGAAAGACCAAGCCGCCCGTGGACGAGATCCCGATCGATCGATCACCCACCGCGCCAGAACACGTGGCGCAATAACGAAGGCACGGCCATTGGCCGTGCCTTCTTCAAATATTGTTCAGTGATTGGCCTCAGGCCGCCTTCCCCTTCGTGTAAAAGCTCGGCATCGGCTTCCCAAGCTTCTCCCACTGCTTGTTGATCACGTCGGCCTTGCCGGCGCTGTTCAGCACATGCAACTTCCGTTGCACCATGCTCGTGATCGCCTCACGGGCCGGCCCAAGATAATTACGCGGATCAAACTCGGCCGGCTTGGTCGCGAACACTTCGCGAATCTTCGCCGTCATCGCCAACCGCAGATCGGTGTCGATGTTCACCTTGCAGACACCATAATTCCGCACGGCCATCGAAATCTGGTCCTCCGGGACGCCCTTCGCGTTCGGCATCGCGCCGCCGTACTTGTTCACAAGGTCAATGAATTCCTGCGGCACCGACGAGCTGCCATGCATCACCAGCGGCAGGCCGGGGCAGGTCTTCATGATCTGCTCAATGCGGTTAAACGCCAGCTTTGATTCGTGCTTGAACTTATAAGCCCCATGGCTCGTCCCGATCGCAACGGCCAACGAATCAATGCCCGTCCGGGCAAAGAAATCCTTGGCTTCGATCGGATCGGTCAAAAACTTCTCGACGTTCTTCTCATATTCCTCAGCATCAAGCCCGACCACGTCCTCTTCAATCCCACCCAGCATCCCCAACTCGGCCTCAACAACCACGCCGGCCGCATGCGCCACCTTCACGGCCTCAGCAGTCAGCCGGATGTTCTCTTCAAACGGATGATGGCTGCCGTCAATCATCACCGACGTATACCCGTCGTTGATACAGGTATTAATCAGATCCACGGTGTCACCATGATCGCAATGGATCGCGATCGGCAGTTCCGGATGCTCCTCGACGGCCGCGTCGATGATGTGCTTGAGGTAGCGGATGTTGGCATACTTGCGGGCACCCTTGCTGATCTGCAGGATCAACGGGCTCTTCTCCCGGGCCGACGCGTCGATGATCGACTGGGCCAGTTCCATGTTATTCACATTGAACGCCCCAACGGCAAAGCCGCCGGTGTAAGCGAGATCAAACATCGGCTTAGTGGTCATGAGCGGCATCTCGAGTTTTTCCTTTCAATGATGCGGATAGCTTCCAATAAATGAGCCACGGATGATAACGCAAGGGGCGATGGTGTCCATTCTGACCAACCGACCAAAGCTGTTGATCGTGACCCCAGCGATGAATACGATTCACTTGCGCTCCTCCGTTAGTGCCGTCAGAACATGGACACTATCAAGGACAAGATAAGCACAAAATATTTATTTACCAGTACTTAAGATGGACAATATGATACCATCGAATGATGACGTATTCTCAGACACATCCATGGATCACCTTCACCATCGATTTGTCCAAGGCGCCGTGGGACATGTGGCTGCTCGCTGGTGAAGCCGTTTCGAAGTGTGAGCATCTCGCGGGTGTCGCTCTTGGTCCCGAGGCAGCGGAGGAGTTGATGAAGGTCTACCTCGCGAAGGGCGCACTGGCGACCACGGCAATTGAAGGAAACACGCTAACTGAGGACGAAGCGCTAAAGCGCGTTCAGGGTGTACTTCAGTTGCCGCCTTCGAAGGAATACTTGGGAATCGAGATCGACAACATTGTGTCCACCTCAGAGACCATTCGAACGCAGTGCCTGCATGGCCAAGCCGGGACACTCAGTCCTGACCGAATTAACGAATTGAATCGAAGAGTACTCCAAGGCCTGACCTTTGAAGAGCATGTCGTCCCCGGCGAGTTGCGAAACTATTCAGTCGGAGTTGCCGACTACCGCGGGGCGCCAGCCACGGACCTCCCGCATCTCTTACGACGCCTGTGCGAGTGGCTGTCCGTGCCATGGATCGAGCCAATGAAATCCTACCGTGACGTCGACCGCGTGCGCCTCGATGCCATCTTGAAGTCAATCGTTGCACACATTTACCTCGCCTGGATCCACCCCTTCGGCGATGGCAATGGCAGAACCGCCAGACTAGTTGAGTTCTACCTGTTGGCGCGTGCGGGCATCCCATTCCCAGCGGCTCATTTGTTGAGCAATCACTACAATGAGACGCGAAGCGATTACTACCGCCAACTGAGCTACGCAAGCAAATCCGGCGGTGACATCCTTCCGTTCTGTATGTATGCACTTCGAGGCTTTGCCGATCAACTCCGCGAACAAATCGAAGTGATCCGCAGCCATCAGCTTCAGTTGTTCTGGCAGCACTATGTACATCAACAACTTGGCGATTCAGAGACTGGGAGACGTCGGCGATACCTCATCCTGGATCTTGCGGCCATTGCGGAACCCGTCTCGAAAAACAAATTAAGCGACGTCAGCGTACGCGTCCTGCGACATTACCTCGGCAAGAACGAAAAAACGCTTGCACGCGATTTGGACGAGTTGGAAAAGCTCAGTCTCGTTAAGCGAATTGGAGACAAATATCAGGCGAACACCGACATCGTTAAGGCATTTCTTCCGCCGAGGGCGCCTGTCTAATTCTGAGGCGCCGGACTTACATTGTCCATCCGTCGATCGGCGATCTAGCGAAGCCCCTCCACCTTCCGCACATAAGCTTCCATATCAAACTTCCGCTCCAGCCCCTTCTCATTCATATACCTCACCAACCCAAACACCGGCCTCTCCGGCCCCCATGGCCGATCGTGCAAACCAAAAATCCATCCCACATTCGTATAAGCATTCGGATCCCGCCCGCACAAGAAATACTTGTTGTTCAGCCAAAGCAGTGTCTTATACGCCACCTCCGGCGTCTTCCCCCACTCCACCACCTTCTTCCCCCAATACATCCGCATGTAGTTGTGCATGAACCCCGTCGCCGTCATCTCGTGCTGCGCCGCGTTCCAATATTTGTCGTGCGTCGCCCCGGCCTCCAGTTCCGCATCGTTATACGTGTGATATCGCTTGTCCCCACGATGCTTCTCCAAAGTCTTCCGCGCCCAGGCCGGCAATCCCTCATAGCTGTCATACCTCGGACAGAAATTCACAAAGTTCACCGCCAGTTCCCGCCGCACAATCAGCTCCTCCAGAAACACCTCCGCATCCGCCTTGCACGCGGGCTTCTTCGCACCAGCATCCCGCGCCGTCAGCGCCATCTCCAAGGGCGAAATCTGCCCAAAATGCAGATACGCGCTCAACATCGAAGTATGCCCCGCCGCCGGCTCATTACGCCGCTCGTCGTACCCCAGCAACCGCTCGCGAATAAAACTCGATAGCTTCCGCCCCGCCTCCACCTCCCCACCCCGAAACTGCTCGCTCGGCGGCACCGACCGATCCAGCTTCAGCTTCTCCAACAACTCCATCGGCCCAGTCGCATCCATTCCCTTCCCCAGCCGCATCCGCAGCGACGAACGCTTCACCGCCGAGGCCCGCAACGGCACTAGGTATTCCCCCCACCGTTTATGAATTTTCGGCCGAATCGTCCGCGCCGCATACTCCTGCTTATCCGAGGCCACCTCCGCCGGCACCACCACATCCGATTCCACCTCCACCACCCGGCACGCCGCCTCGTCGGCCACTTCATCCCGCCAACTCTTCTGATGCCGCTGATACCCCCGATCGCAAACCACCATCGCCGCGTTCTTCGCCAGCGATTTCGCCACTGCCGCCGGCCGCCCATGCTTCAACACAAACTGAATTCCCCGCGCCTTCAGCGCCGCATGCACATCCGCCAACCCCTCCAGCATGAACGCATAATGCCGCGCATTCGCCTCCGGATAATCATCCATCAGCCCAAACCCGACGACCACCGGCAAGCCAAGCTTGTTCCCCTGCCCGATCGCATACTCCAGCGCATGATTGAAGCGCGTCCGCTGCGAAGCCTGCATCCAATACAAAACATATTTCCCGTCGCGAATCGGATCATCATTAAGCTGCCGCAGGCGCGTGGGCTGAATCATCCGGCCATTGTAGGATGCCAAACGTCATGACTGAGGCCAACCTCCCACTCAAATACAAAACCCCCGCAACCTGGGCCCGCCAAGCCCTCCGCAATCCGCTTGAGCTTCTGAACGATCACGCCCATCTCGAGAAAAAAGCCGCCGGCAACGCACTCGAGCTCGTCAACCGCTGGCCAGAGCCCAGCCCGCCCGAAAACTGGGTCGCCGCCATGACCGCCATCGCCCGCGACGAAGTCGAACACCTCGCGCTCGTCTGCCGAATCCTCGCCCGTCGCGGCGGCCGGCTCAGCAAGCAGCACCGCAACGAATACGCCAACCAGCTCCGCCAGCAAGTCCGCAAAGGCGAAGGCACCGCCGAGCTGGTCGACCGCCTGATGATCTCCGCTCTCATCGAAGCCCGCTCCTGCGAACGCTTCGCACTCCTCGGCGAAGCCTGCGAAGACCTCGAACTGCAGAAACTCTATCGAGGCCTCTGGGCCAGCGAACACGGCAACTACCGCGCCTTCCTCCAACTCGCCGAACAATTGCAGCCCGCCGACACAGTAGCGCAACGCTGGGAAGAAATGCTCGAACAAGAGTCGCGCATCATCCAGGATCAGCCAACCGGTTCCCGCATGCACAGCGGCGTCGAATGAAATTGACCGCCCCACAATTGGCCCGCTCCGATTCCGTCGATATCATCTACGCCATGCAACACCATCTCAC
>JBBRHH010000156.1:0-11218 GCA_038222915.1 Tepidisphaerales bacterium | reverse complement strand
CCCGGTGCTGAACGTGACGAACGTTCCCTGCCTGCTCACGACGGGTGGAATGGGCGAATCGCCCGCTTTGGCCACGATTTTTTCGAGCGACTCCGCCAGATCGGCCGCGTCGGGTCCAGCGTCGATGATCCACGCGAAGCGGACCTCCGGCTTGGCCATGTCGACTCCGCCGAAATAGAGCGCGGTCGGGTGTTTCACGATCGCAGGCGTCAGCTTTCGCATGACATTGAGTGCTTCGACTGCTTCGCGCGCTCCGCCCGACTTCGAGACTTTTTCGATCAACTGCGGGACGAACTTGTCAAAGAGGTCAGGGAGACTGGACGCATCGACCACAGCTTTAAGATGCGATTGCTGGTAACCCGCGCCCATATTGTCCACGCCGCGCCAGCCAACGTAGATCAAGGCGTCGTCGGGAACCTTGTCGGCCAGCGGCTGGGCGAAAGCAATGAAGGGCGCAAAGAAAAAGACAATGATCGCGGTCAGATACATTCGCATAGAAACTCTCCCTGGGACATGTGGTTCGCGAGGATTGAAGGTTGCCTCAACGGAACGAGAAAAGAAGAATAACCGGCGAGCGGGATTTGGGAAGGTGCCTTTTCCGACGCATCAGGGAAAACGTGCGTTCACAGGGAAATCCCCGCTGTTTACGCTGAGCCCGTGTTGTGGCGGAATGGCCGCCACGATGGTGATCGGCACGGACTTTAATTTCCGCTCTATTGATGGGTGGAAGGAGCTTCTATGAAGCGTCTACTGACTCTGGCCGCCGCTGCGGCATTTGGTGTTGCAATGGCCGGGTGTGCAAACTCGGAATACGGCGGTTCAGGAACAAATGGGCACGGCTCGGGGACTGGCGCAAATAGCGCTAATACCGGTGGAACCGGCACAGGCACGGGCACGGGCACTGGTGCGGGAACTATTGGCGGCGGCGGCAGTGGAACAGGCACAAATACGGGCAGTACTGGGACTGGAACTGGCGGCACCGGAACCAGCGGCACTGGTACCGGCGGCACCGGTACAAGCGGGACGGGCACAGGAACTGGAACCGGCGGAACAGGCGGCGCAGGCGGCACCGGCACCGGTGGAACAGGCGGCGGCGGCGCTGGCGGCGGCGGCAAATAAGTTGCTGCGATAGAATAGATGCGTGAATTTGGGTGGCGAGATTCAGTCCCGCCACCCTTTTTCGCGCCAGGAATTTGTAACCGTTCGGACCCAGGCCGCGTAAGAATCGCGTGGTCGCGCGGGTTGTAGCAACTGCGCGAAGGCTTTAATCTTTTGTGGCCAATTCACCCTCTTCGAAAGGCCATCATTCTTCAGACGCTTGCCATGGATCGCCAACTCCTTCTGCCCTCGGCGCCAACGAGCGGGATACTGCTCCCCGAGGCACAAGAGCCGCTCTGGAAGCGCCGTTCCTATGGCTTGCTGGCAGTCGCGTTCCTGGCGATTTTCTTTGCCTACCATCACAGTTTCTGGGCGCCGGCCCATCCCGGCGTCGATCAGAACGGATATCTGGTCGGAGGCAAGCAACTGGCGCGAACGGGCACGACGGAACTGAACTTGAAGAACGCAAAGGGGGAAGTCGATCCTTTCAAGTTCATCGGTCTGATGTGGGTGGGAACGGATTACAACACGCCGCGCGAGCGATATTACCCAAAATATCCCGTCGGCCTTCCGTTGCTGGTGGCCGCGGCGCTTAAGCTCGGGGGTGCAAAGCATGGCCTTGTGCTGACCTACTACATCAGCCCGATCAGCATGACGCTGGCGATTGGCGCGGTCTTTTTGATTGTGCGACGGGTGGCCGGTTCGTTCATGGGCTTGCTGGGAATGATCGCGCTGGCGTTTAGCCCGGGAATTCTGGGGTTTGTGAACAATCCCAATTCCCACGCCGCCACACTCTTTTGTGTGACCGGCGGGATGTATCTGCTCATCCGCTGGTGGCAGGAGAATGAGAAGGTCGGAGAGCGGGAGGAATTGCGTCGGCCTCTTCTTTCGGCGGTCACGGCTTGCATGGCGGGCTTGCTGCTCGGATATGCGGGGACGATTCGTTACACGGAACTAACGCTGCTGCTGCCGCTCGCGGCGGCGGCCTGTTTGAACCTCCGGCCAAAATCGGGGAGGTCGTGGATCGAATCGTTCTTGCTGCTGGCCTGGTGGGCGCTGCCGGTCATCTTCCTGTTTATTTTCAATCTGAAAACGCTGGGATCCTGGACTGGCTACGACCCGACCCATGAGAGCGACAAGTCGTTCCAATGGGAATATTTTCACCAGAACTGGGAGCCGATGATCCGGCAGATCGCCGGGATGGGCTTGTTCCTGATCGCGCCCCTTGGGCTGGCCGGGCTGGTCGGGATGTTTTTCGTGCGCTGGAAAATGGCGCTGGTGCTCACCCTGTGGCTGCTGCCCAATCTGACGATTTATAGTTTCTACTACTGGGCGCCCGATCAGGATGATCTGGGATACATCCGATTCTTTCTGACCGGCTTCCCCGTCTTTGTGATCTCGACCTTCTGGCTCTTCGCTCAGATCCGCTTGATCCCTGAGAAGAGCGCGACGCCGCGGCAGCGAATGGGAATTGTCATCGGGTGCGCGATTGCATGGGTGGTTCCGTTTGTCGCCTTTGCTCATCTGGCGGGGATTGTCGATCCGGCGAGCGGGCGCGGAATCTATGCGGCCTCTCATCTGTTCTTCTACGGGATCACGCGCTTTGCATATCAGACTTTGCACCTGGGCGCGCTGCATGGCGGGTTTGCGCTGAGCGTCGTAGTCGGGACGTTGCTCTGGCTGATTCCGTTTGTGCTGCTTGCGTTGCTGTCCCGCTGGCTGGATCGGGGCTTGGCGGTTCGCCGCGCGCATATCGCGGCGGTGGTAACGGCAGGATTTGTTCTTGGAGTGGCGATGCTGGAAGACCACGTCGCGGTTGGGCAGACCCAGGCGCATGACCACTATCTGATTTCACAGCTTGCAGAGACGACGCAGCGGATCCTGGAGGACCGCCGGCCCGAGCGCGACCCCGTCACCGGCAAGCACGAACTGCTGGTGCCGCCAGGATCGTACGTGTTCTGCGGCGGCTTGTTTTCGTCCATGGGGCGCAGCATGCCCAATCACCTGCAGTTTGCCGGGGACTATGAAGTCTATTCCGCGGAATTGTTCAGCTACGACGTTGTACACGGCATGTTCTTCAGGGGCGGGCGCGATCGCGACCCGGACCATGTGCAGGTCATCGATGCGGCGCGAAGCAAGGCGACATATGACCGGCTGCGGAATCTCAGCCGGGAAGAACTTCAAAACGCCGAACGCAAGATTATTTTCGATGCGCTCGACAGCAAACATCCCGTGCTTTACCTCGGGAAGATCGATGACGGGTCGATGTGGACGGCGCGGATTATCCCGGCGGATATCACGGGACTGCTCCGGCCGGCAGTGAAGAGCGGGCCAAAGCCGCCGGCGGACCTGGAAGCGGAACTGATGGACAGTTGGACGCCGATGTTGATCGCGCCAAAGCCGGAGCGAACGACAGTACAGGGTCGGGCTGGGAATCCGTTCCTGTTCTGGGACCGGACGGCGGCGTGGCAAATCATTGAGATTCGAAGGGCCAAAGCCAAGCCGGTGGAGGAGTCATTGGATGATACTTCTTCGACTATTCCGATCACCAGAGGGGCGACCAGACCCACCACGACTTCGAAGACCGGGAAGGGTGTGTTCAACTGGCTGACTTCGCGGCCGGCACGACCGGCCCGGCCGGCGACGACTCAGGCAGCGGAATAATTATCCACCCGCCATCGCCGGTGCGGCCGCATATCGCGCATTCATTCTGTCACCCCGCAACGTCGTAACCGATACAGCGCAGCACTTCAGCGCGGGCTGTTTGCTGATGGCGTCGCGATCGTCCGTGGTGGCTTCGTTGGGCGATGCACTACCCGACCACAAATCATTCCAGTGCATCGGCATGAAGACGATCCCGGGGCTGGTGTTGGGGTCGACCTGCAAAAAGCTCAAGGCTCTTCCACGGCGGCTGGTGATTGCGACCGGTTCGCCATCGGTCAGTTGTAGTTCGTCGGCATCATCGGGATGCATCTGGAGAAACGGAGCGGCGTCGGCCTTGTTCAGCGCGGCGACGAGGCTCGTCTTGGTGCGCGTATGCCACTGATTCGCGACGCGGCCGGTGGTAAGCACAAGCGGAAACTCGGCGGTGGGCCGCTCTTCAGGTTCGAAGAAGGGGCGGGCGAGAAACTGGGCCTTGCCGGACGGGGTTGGAAACTGATGGTCGGTATAACGGCGTTCGACCGATTGGCCAAGCGCGGGATAGGGCCAAAATTGCGGGCCTTTGGCGCGGAGGAGTTTGTGGGTGAGGGCACTCTGATCGTTGGGCCGGCCAGCGGTCGAACGCGTAAATTCGTCGAAGATTTCCTCGGCCGATTCAAAGCGCATTTTCTGGGTGAAGCCCAGCGCACAGCCAACCTGGCGCGCCCACCACCAGTCCGGCCTGGCGTCGCCGGGGGGAGCAACGACGGGTTCCATCAGCGAGACGCGCCGCTCGCTGTTGCAGAACGTGCCACTCTGCTCGAGGTTGACCGCGGCGGGAAAGACCACGTCCGCATAGCGGGACGTTTCCGTCGGCGAATACGCGTCCTGAACAACGACCAGCTCGGCACGTTCGAGGGCCCGCCGAATTTTCGGCAAATTGGGCATGCTCGCGGCAGGGTTGGTGCCGACGATCCAAATAGCTTTGATTTCTCCGGCCGCCATCGCGTCAAACATGCGGACGGCGTCGTAGCCGGCGTGGGGATAGATCGCTCCAGATTGCAGGCCCCAGATCTGCTCCATCTGGCGGCGGTGGTCGGCGTTGGCAACATGACGCTGGCCGGGCAGAAGATGGCTCATGTAGCCAACGTCGCGCCCGCCCATGGCGTTGGGCTGACCAGTGAGGCTAAACGGGCCGCAGCCCGGTTTGCCGATCTGCCCGAGTGCCAGATGAAGATTGATGATCGCGTTGCTGGTGAAGACGCCGGTGACGTTCTGGTTGACGCCCATGGTCCAGAAAGTGATCAGGCGCTTGGCATTCGCGAGGGTCTTCGCGGCGGAGATCAGGTCATCGGTCTTGATGCCGCAGATGGCCGCGACCCGCTCCGGCGGATAGTCGGCGAGCATCGCATAGACGGCGTCCCAGCCTTCGGTGTGCTGTTTGACGAAGTTCTGATCGAGCTTGCCCCACAGGTTCAGCAGGTGAAGCAGGCCGTTGAGAAGGGCGAGGTCGGTGCCGGGTTTTACCGGGAGGTGGAGGCTCGCGGATTCGGCCGTTGCCGTCCGGCGCGGGTCGGCGACGATGCAGGTTGCGCCAGACTTTTCCAGCCGGCGCTGAACCCGGCCAAAGGTGACCGGGTGGCAGTCGGCGGCGTTGGAGCCGATGAAAAAAAACGTGTCGGCGAGATCAATGTCGGCGTAGCAAGTCGGCGGCCCGTCACTGCCAAGTGAGAGCGTCATCCCGGCGGCGGCGCTCGACATGCACAGGCGACTGTTGCTGTCGACGTGGTTGGTGCGGAGGCACCCTTTGCCGAGCTTGTTGAAGATGTACTGCGACTCGGTGGTGACCTGGCCTGAAAGGTAAAAGGCGATCGATTCGGGGCCGTGTGCCTGGATGATCGCGTCAAGTCTCTTGGCGGCGTATGAGATCGCGTTGCTGTTCGAGACCGACATCATCACGCCGGTCTTCGATTCACGAAAGCTGGCGTGGCGAATGCGCGTGACGGCGTCGACGGTCTGCGCGACGGTGGCGCCTTTGGCGCAAAGCTTGCCGAAGTTGGCGGGGTGATTCGGATCGCCGCGCACCTTCACGATGTGCTGGCCGTCCGACTTCGCCAGGATACCGCAGCCCACGCCGCAGTAGGGGCATAGTGTTTTGATCTCTTTCATCGTTTCCTACACGGATGTACCGCCAGGCCACATCCGATGATTCATCAATATACATCACGCTGATACCGGCCGGCCTTCGCGAGAGCGGCAACGTAGGCGTCCGCCTCGCCCGGGCTCTTGCCGCCGTGGTCGGCGACAATCTTCTTCAAGGCCGCGTCCACATCCGCCGCCATCCGCTTGGCGTCGCCGCAGACGTAAAAATGAGCGCCCTGTTCCAGCCACGCCCACAGCTCGGCGGAGTTTTCCAGCATGCGGTTCTGCACATAGATCTTTTCGGCCTGATCGCGTGAAAACGCGAGGTCGAGCCGGGTCAGGATGCCGTCTTTTTGCCAGGCTTCCAGCTCTTCCTGATAAAGAAAATCGCCCGCGGCTTTCTGATCGCCGAAGAAGAGCCAGTTTCGTCCTTTTGCGTTGGTCGCGTGACGATCCTGCAGAAAGGCGCGGAAGGGGGCGATGCCTGTCCCCGGGCCAACCATGATGATCGGCGTCTCGCCCGAGGCGGGAAGGCCAAAGCGTGCCGAAGCGTGGACATAGACGCGCACCTTCTGGCCAGGCCGCACGCCGTCCGAGAGATACGTCGAGGCGACGCCTTTGCAGGCGCGGTCGGCTTCATTGTTGTATTTAACAACACCGACGGTGAGGTGGACTTGATTGGGATGAGCCGCGAGGGACGAGGAGATGGAGTAGAGACGCGGCTGGAGCGGAGGAAGAGCGCCGATGAAATCCGCCGCGGCCGGACGGGCGGAGGGGAAGCGTTCGAGAAGATCGATGACCTGCAACCCACCGAGCAGTGTGCCATCCTCGTCGTCTATCATCGCCTTGAGCGCGTCGCGATCCACGTCGATAGTCGCTGCGGCAGCGAGCGCTTCGAGCAGCCCTGGCGTCGGACGGGTAATGTTGCGCTCGCGAAGCAGCGCGTCGCGCAGGCTTGCGTGGGTGTCGGAAAGGCCGGGCACGTCTTCGGCTCCGCTGGCGTCCAGTTGCTCGAGCATCTGCTGGACAAGGTCGGGGCAGTTTTCCGGGCAGATGCCCAGCGCATCGCCGACTTTATAATTCAGGTCGCTGTTCTTCAGATCTAGGACGACCAGGCGCGTGTCCTTGCTGGAACCTTCCTTGTTGAGTGTCTCGCATTTGACGAGACGGGCTGGGAACGGGTTGTCTCGGCCGTGCTCCACTTTTCCTTCCGCCTTAACCACGCGAGCAACAGCGGTTGGCGTCGCGGCCGGAGCAGTTTCAGCACCGGGCGGATAGAGAACAACGAGCTCCTTAAGCTTCTTGGAAGTATCCCGGCCGCCGGGCGTGCACCGCGTGAGATCCTTCTCAGCACCGGTCGCGATCGCTTCAGAGTAAGTCTTGCACAGATATCCGCACGCGCCGCAATCCAACTGGGCCATGGCGGCCATCATCTTCCTGGCCGGTGCCTTATCTCCAGCAAGCTTGAGCCGCTCGTCCAGGGCAAGACCGGGATCGTGCCACGGTTCCTCTTCTTCGACCGGTTCGGCGACAGGCGACATCGCAGCGCCGGCCGGCATCGCGCCGCCGGCCTGCTGGCGGGCATTGAGAAGGCCGGCGAAGAAGCCGCTCAGCCAGGCGCGCTGGGCGGGAGAAAAGGGGGCCGTTTCTGGAAGCATGGGGATAGACATAGGGTTCACCTGAGTCGGAGTCGTCGCTTAAGCCGCGACCGCAATCTCCTGTTTGTCGAAAAGATCCTTCAATTCATCGGTCGTGTATCGCTTGATGAATTCGCGGAATGTCTCCTCGGCCGCCAGACGGTTTTCGAGGAAGGCGCGCAGCATGCGTTCGACCAGCTCAGGAAGATCGATGGCGCGAACGTCGCGATACATTTCGCGGGCGATGTCCTGGTGGGGCCCGTAGCCGCCGCCGACGAACATGTGATAGCCCTCGAAGACTTCATCGCCGTAGTTCACCTTGGCACCGATCAGGCCGATGTCGCCGATGTAATGCTGCGCGCACGAATTGTGGCAGCCGGTCAGGTGGATGTTGATGGGTTGATCGAGCTTGATGCGGGAGTCGAGGTAATCAGCAATTTCAGTGGCATGTGCCTTGGTGTTGGCGGCGGCGTATTTGCAGCCGGCGTTTCCGGTGCAGGCGACCAGGCCCGCCCGGACACTGGTGGCAGCCCAGTGCAGGCCAAGCTGGCGGAGCTCAAGTTTTACAGCCCCAACTTTCTCCGGCGGGATGTCGGAGATGAGCAGGTTCTGCCAGACGGTGAGGCGGATGGTCCCGCTGCCGTAACGGTCTGCAATGTCCGCCAAGCCGCGCATCTGAGCGCTGCGCATCCGGCCAACAGGAAGCACGACACCGACATAATAGAGATTCGGCTGCTTCTGGGCATGAAACCCGAGATGGGCCATGCGGTTGATAATCGGCCGCGGCTCACAGGCAGAGAGCGGCAGTCGCGCGAGCTTGAATGGGAGACCTTTCTCGACCTCCTGAACAAACTTGTCGAGGCCCCACTTATCCAGGAGATATTTGAGCCGGGCCTTCCGGCGGTCGGTGCGATCGCCATGTTCGATGAAAACCTTGACCGCCGCCGCCGCGAAAGGAATGCACTGTTCGGCCTTGAGCAGCAACCCGGTATCGCGGGCAAAATCCTTGTGGCCGGTGATGCCGCCAAGCTGCACACGGAAATAAACGCCGGCCTCAACAGACTTGCCTTCGTCAACAAGAACGGCCGCGAACCCGATGTCGTTAGTATCCTCCAGCGCGCTGATCGCCCCGCCGCCATCAAAGGCGATGTTGAACTTGCGAGGCAGGCCGTACATCTCGCGGTGGTGCAAAATGTAATGGTGCATCTGCCGTGCAAGCGGGCGCGTGTCGATCAACTCACGAAGATCGATCCCCGCCGTAGGGCTGGCGGTCACATTGCGAATATTGTCCGCGCCCGAGCCGCGCGGAATGATCCCAACGTCGTTCAGGCCCATAAGCACATCGACAGTGTGCCGTGCGCCGATCTGCCTGATCTGCAGATTGGCACGGGTGGTCACATCCGTATAGCCACCGCCAAAATCCTCGGCCAGTTGCGCCACCCCGCGAAGCTGGCTGGAACTCATGATGCCGCCAGGAATGCGCAGGCGGCACATAAACGAATCCTGCGCAGGCGCGACGTAAAACATGCCCTGGAACTTGAACATGAAAATGTCAGTGCCCTTGGGAAACCGGCCGTCCCGTGCGTGGTCCATCACCTGGTCCCAGATGTCCAAGCCATTGGCTTTTCGCTTGGCCTGTTCTTCTAGGGACAGTTTCTTCCCGGCCGCGAGAAAACGATCCTGCGCCAGACGATTCGCGTCGGCCAGGCCTTGCGGCTCGCCGGCATCACGTGGCCTCGGCGTCTCCGGCAGATTCAGCGCCTGCGCAAACGTCGGCAGCATCTGCATCGCCTCGGAAAGGCCCGCGCCCATGGTGAAGCCATCGAGATAATTCTTCTGTTCTTCAGTGAACGCTTGCGTGGTCATGCGAACTCCAGTTGGCTTTCGTTATGCGGGCTCGATCGCGATGTCCATGTCGATTTCCGGCTCGTGCTGAACCAGCGGACGGGTTGCCGTCGCTTTCTGTCGGCCGGGCTCGCGGAGCAAAAAGCAGCAGATCAGCGCAGCGAAACCGACGACGGCCATGGTGATAAAGAACGTCAGCGGCGTTGTGAGAGAAAGGAGAGTGAGAAAGAGCAGGCTCCCGACGTTCCCGTAAGCACCAATGATCCCGGCGATCTGACCCGTAAGCGGTTTGCGAATCAGCGGTGCGATGCAGAAGTTCGCCCCGTTGCCGGCCATCAGGAACAGCCCCACCATCACCACCGCGAAGCCCGCAAGGCCCAGTGGCCAATGGGCGGAGATGCTGGCGATGACGATGAACCCGAGCGCGGAGCCGGCCATCGCGACGATCATCACCGGCTTTCGGCCAACGCGATCACCCAGGAAACCGCCAAGAGGCCGGGCAACCAGGCTGGCAAAAGCGAACCCCGCGCCCATAATCCCGGCCACCGCGACGGACAGGCCAAACATCTTTTCGAAGTAACCCGGAAGCATGCTCTCGACCGCCAGTTCGCCGCCGAAGGTCACGGCGTAACAGAGACAGAGAATCGCAACCTGGGCAAACGGATATCGCTCGGCCACAGGCGTTTCCTCGCCGCGCCAGACACCGGCATTAACGATAAAAATCTTGCGGATCTGCTGGGCGAGAAGAAAGGCGAGTCCAACATAGATCAGGTAACCGGCCGTGTGAGAAACCAGATGCACCCCCTGCAACTTCCAGGTGAGAATCCCAAGGCACAGCACCATCGGAACCTGCATGAACGCCAGGGCGATCAGGTCGCGACGGGTCGACACTTCGAGTGCTCCGCGCTTCTTGGGCTTCTTGAATTCCTTCCCGGGCGGAGCGTCTTCCGCGAGACGGTAGAAGATGAAAGACCAGACGGCGCACAGCACGCCGCTCACCGCGATGGCATAGCGCCAGCCGTTCTCCTTGCCAAACAGCAAAGCAAGCAGCGGCAGCCCAAACGTCGCGGCGGCCATCCCGAAGTTGCCAAGCCCGCCATAGATCCCTTCGGCCAGGCCAATGCGTTTGGGTGTGAACCACTCGCCCACAAGGCGGATGCCCACAACGAAACCCGCGCCCACGCAACTAATCAGCAACCGCAACAGCACAAGCTGCCAGTATTGATGCGCCATCGCAAACAGAACGCAGGGAACGCTGATGACCAGCAGCAACAGCGAGTAAACCCGCCGCGGGCCAAAGCGATCGACCAGCATGCCGATGCCAATGCGCGCCGGAATCGTCAGGGCGACGTTGCAGATCAAGAGCGTCTTAAGCTGCTCGGCCGAGAGATGCAGCGCCCGCCCAATGGTGCTGGCGAATGGCGCAATGTTGAACCACACCACAAAGCTGAGAAAAAACGACACCCAGGTAAGGTTCAGCATGCGCCAACGACCCGGCTCTTCCACCTCGTCGAGCGGCGGGCCAAATGATGTTGGTGAGTTTACAGCGTTCATGAAATCCTTCGTGGCCCGGCTGGGCCTGTCGTAGCGCGTCGTTTGGTTTCCAGAGGCGTTGTCGGATCAAACCAGCCGTTGCGCAGGCGCATCGGCGCGAAATCGTTTGCTGGAAGCGGAATGCCCATCGATCGGGCGGCTTCGCGGTATGGCCCGCTGTCGACACACTTGGCGGCGATCGCGGTCACATCAATATCGTGGGCCAGATGGCCCCAGCGAATCATCTGATTCGCCAGCCAGACCGAATGCGTCGCGCTCGGATAAGTCGCGTCGGCCGCGAAACTGCGCGGCCGCCAGTCGGT
>JBBRHH010000155.1:0-11256 GCA_038222915.1 Tepidisphaerales bacterium | reverse complement strand
TTAGCCCCGCCTCAGCAAACTGGCCCTGAACAAAATAGCCGCTGAGACTGATGAGGGTTGGGCGGATTATGACGGGCGGGTGGCAAGGGGAAAATAATTTTTTGTGCGTGGATGGTTGGCGCGATCGGCGGGAGCCCCGCAACGCATTCGCGGTTTTGGCCTTTTCATGACTGGTGTTTGTCTGGTTATACTGGGCGCGTATTCAACGATGGAGGTTTCTTATGCTGGCACGTGTTGGGGTGATTTTGAGTGGTTGCGGGTATCTGGACGGGGCGGAGATTACCGAGGCGGTTAGCATTTTGATTGCTTTGGATCGGCGCGGGGCGGAGATTGTTTGTATGGCTCCGGATATTGCGCAGGCCGGGGTGGTTGATCATTTGACTGGGAAGTTGGAGGGGAAGGCGGAGGGGGGTGGCCGGCGGGTGTTGGCGGAGTCGGCGCGGATTGCGCGGGGGAAGGTGCTGGATTTGGCGAACGTGAAGGAAGTTGATCTGGATGCGCTGGTGCTGCCGGGCGGGTTTGGGGCCGCGAAGAATCTTTCGACGTTCGCGGTGGACGGGGCGAACTGTAAGGTGGACCCGCAGGTGGAGCGGATTCTGAAGGAGATGTATCGCGCGAAGAAACCTATCGGGCTGGCGTGTATTGCGCCGGTGATTGCGGCGCGGATCTTTGGGCGGCAGGGAGCTATTCCGAAGGTGACGATTGGAACGGATAAAGCGACGGCCGACGCGATTGAGTCGATGGGCGGGCAGCATGTGAATACGGAGCCGGCGGGAGTTTGTGTTGATGAGGCGAATCTGCTGGTGACTACGCCGTGCTATATGAACGATGTGGGGGCGTGGGTGGTGTATCAGGGGGCGGAGAAGATGGTTGAGGAAGTGCTGCGTCTGGCGCAGGCGCGGTAAAGAGTTTGTGGGTAGAGGCTTTGTGAAGGTATTGTACGACGATGCTGCAGGCCGTGCTTTTTGATCTGGGTGACACGCTGCTCGACTTCGAGCCGGTGAACCCGCGCGCGGTGATGAACCTGGGGGCGCGAACCACTTACGATTATCTTCATTCGCTGGGACTGTCGCTGCCCCCCTACCGCCGGTATGCACGGCATCAGCTTCGGTGTGCGCGGTGGGATTATCTGATGGCGCGGCTGCAGCGGCGCGAGTTTAACAGTCTGACGACGCTGGCGCGGATCTCGGAGGCGCTGGGGTTGCGGCTTGGGCATGACAAACTGCTGGAGCTGGCGTGGCGCTGGTATGCGCCGATCGTGGAGCTGGCGCGGATTGACGAGCATGCGATCGCGACGCTGGAGCAACTGCACCGCTGGGGGCTGAAGGTGGCGCTCGTGTCGAATACGTTTGTGCCGGCGGCGGTGCATGACCGGCATCTGGAGATGCTGGGGCTTCTGTCCCTGCTACCGGTGCGGGTTTACTCTTCGGAATTCGGGTATCGCAAGCCGGACCCGCGGATTTTCCAGTTTGCGTTGAAACAGGTGGGCGTGGCGGCCGACCGGGCGATGTTTGTGGGAAACCTCGTCAAGCCGGACATCATGGGCCCGCGGCGGCTTGGGATGAAGACGGTGTTGAAGCAGCCGGTGCAGCCGGTGTCGAGGTTGGGGGCGGGGTCGGGGGCGGAATCGCATCCGCTGGCACACTGGGTGATCCGGTGCATGTCTGAATTGCCGGCGCTGGTGTCGCGGCTTCGGCACGTGGGGGATGGCGTGGTCGCGCCTATGGCTCTTCAGACGAGTTGATCCAATCCATCGAGGCCGAGCACTTCGTGGGTGAAGAAAGGCTCGGCGTAGGCGGTTCCGATCCGGCCGCCGAAATAACCGGCCATGGTCTTGACCATTTCGGTTACGGGGCTGTTGTTCACGATGAACTGCGATTCGTAGGCGCGGACGGCGGCCATCTTGATGTCGATTTGCGCGGAGATGTCGATGCAGAAGGTGGGGATGAAGTTGCTGCGGAGGTGGGTGCAGTAGTAGTAGATGATGCGCTTGGGGTGCCAGGGCTCGCCGGGGATGGTGGACTTTGAGAGCTTGGCATCAAAGCGCGCGTCTTCGGCGATCCGGGTGACGGCCATGTGATCGGGATGGGCGTCGATGGGATAGGGAATGAACAGGGCGTTGGGGCGGTGAATGCGGATCAACGCGGCGAGCTTGTGGCGGTTTTCGACGGTGTGAACGACTTCGCGATTTTTCAGGCCGAGGAGGGTGCGTTCGACGCCGAGGATTTTGGCGGCGGCGGCGGATTCGCGGGCGCGCGCTTCGACGGAGCCGAAGGGGGTTGGCTCGCCGTTGGTCATGTCGATCAGGTGGACTTTGTGGCCTTGCGAGGCGAGGCGGGCGACGGTGCCGCCCATGCCGAGTTCCTGGTCGTCTGGGTGGGGGCCGATGACTAGAAAAGATGCCATAGAGGTGGTTTGTAGCAGAAAGATTGGCGGCGGGCACTTGAACGCGGCAGATGACGTGAGAGCTAAAGCGAAATTGCCTTGCACGATTCGGGAGGTGGTTTATAGTAGGGCGTCACGAAAGCTCGGCCGGAGGCTGGCTTTTATCACTCCAAGGATGGAGGTTTCTGATGTCGAGACGCCTGGGTCTGGCGGGGATTGCATTATTTTTTGCTGTGAATGGTTGCGGGTCGCAGCCTGCGCCGAAGGTAGTTGAAACGGCGACGCCGGTTGCGCCGGAGGTGAAGCCTCCTGAGCCAGCGCCGGGGTCGGCGGATGCGGTTGCACAGCAGACGCAGCGGTATGCGAAACAGATGGAGGCGTTGCTGGCGCAGCGTGCGGCGGCGAGGCCGCAGGCGACGCCGGAGAACACTCCCGAGATTCAGATGCCGACGACGTGGCCATCGAAGGCGTCGAGCGGTTGGGAGGATCTTGATCCCGCGTACCGCCCGACGACGCGGCCGGTCGAAACGGCGCGGAGCGACCGTCGGGAACGCGTTGGCTGGGTGGCTAATCAGCATGCCGATTCGGTTCGTCTTGCGAATATCCGGGAGCCGGTGACGCAGCCGGCGGCCGGCGATGCGCTGGAGCAGCGGATTACACGTCAGTCGCGCGAGCAGACGCGCGATGTGGCCGCCCAGCTTGATTATCAATTGCTATCGCTGTTGCGCGAGGAGAATACGCCGCAGGCGGAGTCTCTGGCTGGTCTTGCCAACGAGGACCGGGAAACGCTGAGCGCGCTGATGGATTCGATCAACAACTTTCGCAACGGGGTTCGCAACGATCCGAACATGATTTCGAGTTTGAAACTGCGGCCTCTCTTGGAACTCTCGGATCGATTGCATGGGCAGTCGGACCTTCGCATACCGACTCTCACACTGTGCACGCGGGTGGATGGGTTTGGGAATTATGAGCCGTTTGAGTCGCTGAAGTTCGCGGCGGGCAAGGACCATCAGGCGATTGTTTACTGCGAGGTGGAGAATTTCGCGTCGCAGCTCAACGACCAGCACCTGTGGGAAACCAAGCTGACGCAGGAAGTGGTGTTGTGGACGGAAGGCGGCGATCCGGTCTGGAAGGACAAGAGCCGGCCGATCAAGGATTTGGCGCGCAACCGCCGGCATGATTTTTATCTGATCCGAAAGATCACGCTGCCGACGACGCTGGGTGTGAATCGATATTTGCTGAAGGTGACGATTGTCGACCAGGCGGCGAACCGGGTGGCCGAGTCGACGGTGCCGATCAGCATTGTGGTTGAATAATGAGATCAGCGGTGGGCGTCGGCGCGGGCCTTTTGGAGTGTATCGAAATAAGCGCGAAGGGAATCCTGATAGGCGGGCGGATCGGTTTCGGGGTGCATGGCGGCCATGAGCGGCGGGGCCTGACGGCGGAGAAAACCCCATCGCTTGGGGCCGGATGCGATCGGCTGGGGCTTTGCAGCGCCTCCCTGTGCCAGTGCGAGGCGCGGCTCGTCCGAGGTGCCGAGGATGGAGGCGATGGCGGGGATCGAGGAAAGACGCGCACGCCTGAGCTCCTGCATTTGCCGCTCCGAAGTGGCCGAAAGCGCCGCAGCAATTTTTTCCTGATACTTCCCGGCGGTTGGGTGGTCGGGCTTGGGCAGTACGAGCGCGGCGCTGGTGAGATGGGCGTACCAGCGGGCCGCGACGATGGGCTCGCGATCGAAGGCGCGCGACTGGGCATCGCGTAAGGAGTTTTGCGATTGCTCGACAATTGCGCGCACGTCGGTAACGGTCTTTTCGATGGCGCCCTTGTCGTTGTTTCGGATGGCCGTGCTGATCTGCTGGAGAGCGGGCTTGAGTTTTTGATCGAATGCCGCGACAGCTTCATCGGCGCCGGTTCCGGCGAGCTTCTTCATCAACTCCTGCGATCGCGTGGGGGCGATCACGTTTAACGCTTCCTTGAGCCGGGCGTCGGCCTCGGACTGCGCTTTCTTTGCGGCTTCGAGTTTTCGTCCGGCGATATTTTTCTTATCGCCGTTGTTGGAATCGAACTCCTGCTGGGATTGCTGGAGGAGCTCGGCCGCGTGTCGCAGCGACGCCGAGGCCTCGATGGCGGCGGTCACCTGCGCGGGGAGAGCGGCGATCTCGTCTTTGGCCAGTCGCATGGCGACGATGGCGCTCCAGCGGGTTTGGGATGCATCCGACGCGGTCTCTTCGGCGTTGCGCAACTGGGTCTGCTCGAGCTCCGCCATCTCGTTCGCGAGCGCGTCCTGGCGCGCGGCAAGTTCGGCGGCCGGCTTCGTGGCGGTGGTGTCGGCGGTGATCTGCTGCTGGTCGGCAGTCAGTCGATCGAGCTGGGTAAGGCTTCCGCTGAGCCGGGCGATGTCATTGACGCCGACGGTCGATTTGCTGGACCTGGACTGGACGATTCGATCGGAAATTTGTTTGTCGAGCGCAGCGGCCTGGTCGTAGGAACGTTCGACGGTCAGCAGGTTGGCTTGAAAGGTGAGGTCCTCGATGGCCGCCCCATCGGCGACATGCATGCCGGTCGACCATGCGGTCATGCGCAGGCGCGCGTCGGCGGCAGCTGTTCGGATTGAGGCCGCGTCGGATGCGCCGGGTTTTCGATTGAGTTCGTGCTCGCGCTGCAGGGCGAGGAGCGCCGTCGGATAGCTTTCGAGCGAGGGCCGGCTTGCGGGACCGCCGGCGCCGTGGATTTCGGAGAAGGCGCTTGCGGCCGCGGCGCGGGACGCGAGATGCAGATCAGCGGTGCGACGGGCCTCGCTGTCGGGCCGAACCGCCTCTGCAATGGCGGCGGCTTCGAGACGATCGGAGAACTCGATCTCGGCCGTCCCGTTTTTCTGCAATTCCTGGACCCAGGCCCTGGCGCCGGGAACGAAGTCGATGGTGGACTGGCTATTGACCAGGTCGCGTTCGAGGTCGATTTTGTGCTGGAGAATGGCGAGGGCATCCTGCGAACGGAAATTTCCGCCGAGCGCTTCGACCTGCGGGCCGAGATCCTTGAAGAAGGAATCGGCCGCACCGCGACCGCCGGGCGACTGCTGCATCGCCTGCCAGGCCTTTAGGTCCGCGAGCACGGCGGCGGCCTGTTCGGCATCCGCGGCGACGGAGAGCGGCGCCACCAGCGCGTTGGCGTCGGCGGCGATCCTGGTGATCGCGTCGGCGATGGCCTGTTCTTTCCAGCGTTCGTCGATGATGGCTGAATTGATCCGGTCGGCGGCATTCACCTCGCTTCGCGCCTTGTCGATCCAGCCGGCGAGTGCAACCGAAAGCTGCGGGCTGGAGCTGCGGGCGATGCAGCGCAGGAGGGATTCGTTCAACTGCATGGCGGCGTCGGAAACGGTGGTGAGGGATTGATTGACCCGAACCACCTGGACGATGCGTTCGCTTTCACTGAGTTTGCCGGAGCGGGCAGCATCAAAGGTTTTGACGGCCTCGGCGAGCTCGACGGACGCCGTTGCGGCAATCTGGCTGGCACGACGCATCTCGGCGGCGCGTTCAAGGGTGGCGATGTCGGCAGACGCAGCGGGCGGCATGACCAGGATGCGGCGCTGCTCGCTCTGGACGGGGGGCCGCTTCGCGTCGGAACGGTCCTGGGCGAGGATCCAGATGCCGAGAAGATCGCCGGCCTGGACGCCGAGGGTGCCAAGGTCGATCTGGATTTCGCCTTCCTGACGGCGGAGGTCGCCGTGAAGCCGCAGGGGTTTTTCGGTCGGCTTCTGGCCGTTCACCTGGATCATGGCATTCAGCGACGCGATCGCGTGATCGTCCATCGCGGCGTATTGCACGCTGAGCGTGTCGGTGCTGTGCAGCCGCATGTCCTCGACGGGCTGAAGCAGTTTTACGGTCGGGGCTCGATCCGACAGCGCATGCATGACGACGGTTACCGGGGCGCGCTGGCTTTGGCCGCCCTCCCCCTGCATTTCGAGGTTGAGCGTCTGATCTTTCTGAAGCGGAAAGGTGGCCTGCCAGAGTGTTGCTTCATTGCCGCGCGTCATGGCGATCTTCAGTTGCGGCGATGTCAGCGTAGCGGACTTGAGCGGTTCGGTGCTGACCATCTGCAGGGAAATGCTGCTGCCGATGGGCGCTTCAATGTTGGGCTCGCTGGAGGTGAGCTTGAGCGGGGCCTGCTCCAGATAGGCCGGATAGTCGCAGCGTACGCGAAACTCGGCGACGGCCGGCGGACGAAGCACGCGCACCTGATAGATCGGGCTGGTTGCATCGCCGCCGGTGACGTAATAGCGAAGATCACGGTCGACGGAGGCGAGGGTGAAGAGGAAATCGCCCATCTGCGAAGGGACCATGGAGTTTTGGGCCCACTTGTTGCCGTCGGCACTAGTGTAGAGGTCGATGGCATCGTCGGGCAATCGGCTGGCGCGCACGCGAATGGTGAGGGGTTGGCCGAGCAGGAGCGACTTGCCCTCGGGATCGACGGTGAGCTGTGTCGTGGTGATCGGGGGTAGGCTTCGCATCGGATGCGTCAGGCGGCGGATGAGGCCTGGCATTCGCAACGATGGGACGCTCATCATGGTGGACGCCGCGAGCAGTCCGACGAGTGCAGCGCCCCAGGGCAGCGCGACCGGCCGCCAGGGAACGGCCTCGCGCGGTTTCTGGGCGGACGCTTCGTCGGCGACTTGGCGGACGAGATGATCGATGATTTGCTGGGAGCCGCGGTATTCGCGTTTGTCGAGGAGTTGAGAGATGACGGTTTGCAGGCGCTGTCCGAAGGCCGGATTGACGCGTTCTACTTCGTTGGCAGCAGCGATCCAGTCGATTCGACCGAAGCACCAGATGCACAGAGGCCGGAGCAGGAGCAGGACGGGAATGGTGATATCGACGACAAGCAACCCGATTCGCATCCAGGCGGGGAGCTGCGTGAAACGGTCCAGGAGGCAGGCGAGGAGTGTCCAGATGAGGATAAACGCCGCGGCCAAACCGGCGGCGCGAACGAGGGAGACGCGCCTGCGCCGAGCGACAAAGCCGCGCAGGTAAGTGCGTATCGAAGATGGGAGAGGCAAGGGTGCCATTGTCAGTCCAGACAGATAGCGCGGCCCAAAACAGGGCTTTCGCACGACATCCTGGTTCCAATCGGCGAAGCGGTCCCCGAGGTTTCACTGGCGGCGGTTCTTGAGTTGCGGTGCGCTGCGTTCATTCCTTCATACCTACGCAAGACCAAAATGTTTCCGCAGCGACCATTCAGCCGCCAGACAGGCCAAAACGAAGAGAAACAGGTAATAGCTGTCCCAGAGGGGCAATTCGACCACGCGCGGCTGGCGGCTGCTGACGTCCGCGAGCAATTGCGGCACGCTGGCGACCTCCTCCAGCACGATCTGTTTGCCGCCGGTGGACTGGGCAATTTGCCGGAGGTTTTCGATGTCGCCGCTCAGATCGCGCATTTCCGCTTCGGTGTTGTCGATGACGTGGAGCGGCAATGACATGTCGCCGACGACGCGCGACAAGACGAGATCGGGCGGGCGGAGTTCGTAATCTCCAATGGGCAGGCCGCTGATGGTCGCTTCGTACCGGCCGCTATCGGCGGAGCCGACGGCCCGCAGCAGGTAATTTTGATAGACGCTTCCTTGCCGGCGTACGCTCAATTCCAACTGCGACGGCAAAGCTTCGCGAAAGCCTTCGGAGTTCACGCGCATCCGCACATGCACGGGTTCCTTCGGGCTGACGGAAAATGTATCGGCGTCGAGGGAGACGCTGCCGTTGGTGAGGGCGTAGGGTTCTTCGGCGGCGTGGCGGAGAAGCTGCAGCCAGAAGCGATCGAAGTCGCGGTCGCCCACGCGGTAGCGCCAGCGCCAGGATTCGTTCATCCCCAGGAGGAAGATGCGGCCGCGGCCCAGGTCGGCCTGGCTGAGAATGGGGGCGCGTGTTTCGCGCTCGAGCAGCAGTGGCCGGGCCGACGCCCGCAACGGCGGCATTTCGAGATACCGGTAGAACGCTTTGAGATCGTTCCAGCGGCGCTGGTCCTCCTGCGGATCAGGGTCGAGACGAAGGTCTGCGCCGGCGACCGGATTGACGCGGTAGTAGGCGGCTTCGCCGGGCCAGGTGCGCCAGACCGGGCGGCCTTTTGCCCACGGGAGCAGATCGGAAAAATCGGGGCCCGCGTATTCGGCGGGCAGATGATCGTCGCCGGCGACGAGGATGACGCCGCCGCCGCGCTCACTGGCGAGGCGGCGAATGGCAGACCAATGATCCCGCGTCAACGATGAGGTAGCGACGTCGAAGAGTACAACGACGTCCTGCTCGAGCAGATCCTCGGCGGACATCGAGAGCATGAGATCGTCGCCGCCGAGCATGTGCTCCGACATCTCCACCCAGGGCGTGCGCGACAGGGTGGTGCGCAGGTAACGCAGATCCCAGCCGGGGCTGTTGCCGATCACGGTGACTTTCAGCTTCTGCGTCAGCGACTTGATCCATCGCTCAACCTGGTTGTTCAGGACGCTGACTTCTTCCTTTTGCGGCGGAAGGGAGATACTGACACGGGTGGGGCCGGGCTTGTCGAGCTTGACGTGAAAGTCGATGGGCTCGGGCTTGCCGTCGCGGAAGTGGACGGGCTGGGAGGTTGCGATGGTCGAGCCGAGACTGAGGCGGGCGAGGCCGGTGATGTGGCTGGGCTCGATGGTGTTTCGTACTTCGACGCGGGCGTGGAGTGTTTCGCCGACGTACTGGCTGCGCGGGAGGTCGATGGCGGAAATGGCGATGTCGCGGAGGTTGGGTGAGGCGACGGAGACGGCGATGACGGGAACATGGGCGCGCTGACCTGAATAATGAACATCGCCTTCAGCGGCGATTTCACGGCCGTCGCTGAAGACGATGATCGCCTCCACCGCCTTTGCACCGACCGAGTCCATGGCCGACTGGATTGCGCCGTGAAGGTCGCTGGCGGTGCCGACGGGTTCAAGAGCGAAGGTCGGCTTTGTGGTGCCGGCGGTGATATGCTGCGTCACGCGCGATATTTCGTTGGCGAAGGAGAACAGCGCAACGGGCGTTTTCGGATCGAGTCGTTTGAGCAGGCCGGCCTTGGGATCCAGAAGCGCCTCTTCGATGAGTTGAAGGCGGGACATGGCCGCGAGCTCGTCGCAGATCGCCTTGACCTGCGGTGTTTTCTCGTAGAGCTGGCTGTCGAAGGAGACCTGTGAGGTGCCGGTTTTTCGGCGCACTTCGTCCACCCAGGTGCGGATCGTCTGCACGTCGTTCGCATGACGCGGGTCTTGGTTCACGTGCGCCAGGGCGGTGAGCCGGCCTGGCTGCACGTGGAGCTCGTTGGCGATTTTTTCCGCCTTCTGCGCCGCGTCGGCGAGCGATTCGATGGTTTGCTCGAAGCGTGTGCTGAGAGGCTGGGTTTCGCGGCCGGAAATGCGGGCGAAGTCCAGTTCATTTTTGACGTTGGTCGCATCGTCGGCCAATGAAACGAGGCGGCTGACGGCGTCGAAGAGACCTGCGACGGCCTTGGAGCGCGCGCCGGCGGGGAGACGGCCGAGCATGTCGGCGAGGGCGACGACCTGGGCGCGGCCGGCCTCGGTGTCGGTGGCGAGATCCTTCACGCTCATGCTGCGCGATTGATCGATGAGCACCACAACGGTGCCGCGTTCTTCGATGGTCTTTGGGCGGACCAGCACGGGCTTCAGGAGGGATCCCACCAATGCCGCCATGGCGACGATACGAAACACGGGCAGGGTCCAGCGCCATATCCCGCCGACGGCGCGTACCTGAGGTGGATAGAGCAGCAATACGGCCGAGGCGACAATGAGCGAGGCCGCCACGACGAGGGGCAGAAGAAACGGCGACCAGGTGAAGGCGGCCAGGGAGGTTGTGACGGACGCAACGTACATCGTGGCAGACTAACTTTCAGGATCGTGAACCCGACCAGCGGCCGCCGATCCAAAGTTCGACCATTCCGAGAAGAACGACGCCGCCCAGGCAGAGAAGCCAGAGCTCGCGGCCACTGCGGGCATGCACCACGGCGGTGCCGACCGATTCGCGGGTTGGATCGATTTCGTCGAACGACAACTGCTTTTTCAGGTCGGCCCAGCGTTCGACCGTCAAGGGCGTGAGATCGGATTCTTCGCGCGGCGGCTGAACTGAAAAAGTGATCTCGTTGTTTCCGACCCGCATGCGGTAGATGCCGGGAGTGCGCGTTCCGCTGTATTGTACGCGCCAGCGCTGGCCTAGCGGGGTGGCGACAATTCCGCCGCGAATGGCTGGCGTTTCCTCCGGGCCGCGAATGGAAACGTTTTTCTCTTCCACCGGCTCATCGAGAACAGCCACGAGGGGTTCGCCGGCGGGGACGTTTCTTGAAAGGCCGCCGCTGCCGCTCAGGTAGCGGATCGCGGACTGGAGAAAAGGCAGATAGAAATTGGACAGGGGAAGCTGGTTCCATTCGGTATCCAGCGGCGTGGTCAGCAGGAGCACCCGGCCGCGGCCGAGCCAGCCTTCGATTGCATATGGGTCGGAGGCGGTGGTTGCGAGAACGGCCAGCACCTTTGAATCGAGCGGTTTGGGAACGGCGGGGAAATAGCGTCCGATCGGCGACGTTGGGGCGCCTTGCCAGCCGTTCATAAACCTGAACATGGCGTGTTCAGAGTCGACGGACGCAACGTAGATGGGATCTGACCAGGCGCCGACGGGAGACGAGAGCCGCGCAGGCAGGACGCCCGAGCCGTTGCGATAGAGGAGGGTGTTGTAGTTTTCGACGCGGGACAAACCACCCGGAGCGACGAGCAGGCCGCCGCCCTCGTAGACATATTGCTCGAGGGCGCGGGCGTTGGCGGCGGTGATTTGCGGGACGTTGGCGAGAATGATGACGCTGATACCGCGCAGATCGGCG
>JBBRHH010000154.1:0-11266 GCA_038222915.1 Tepidisphaerales bacterium | reverse complement strand
CAGCAATCCCTCGCCGGCCACCGATGGCAAGTCCCTCTTCGTCTACTTCAAGTCCGGCCACCTCGCCGCCCTCTCCCTCGATGGCAAGGTCCTCTGGAAAACCAATCTCGTCGAACGCTACGGCCAGCCCACCCTCTACTGGGATTACGGCACTTCCCCCGTCCTCACCGACACCGATGTCGTCGTGGCCATGATGCACCACGGCGAATCCTACATCGCCGCCTTCGACAAACTCACCGGCAATCTCCACTGGAAAATCGCCCGCAACTACGAAACGCCCATCGAAGGCGATCACAGCTACGCGACGCCGATTGTCATTCACCAGAACGGCAAGGAGATCCTCCTCGTCTGGGGCGGCCAGCATCTCACCGCCCATGACGCAACCGACGGCAAAATGATCTGGTCTGTCGGCGACTTCAACCCCCAATCCAAAAACAACTGGGTTGCCGTCTCCTCCGCCGTCGTCGTCGGCGACATCGCCGTAGTCCCCTACGGCCGCGGCGAAGTGCTCCACGGCATCAAGCTCGGCGGCGAAGGCGACGTCACCGCCACCAACCGCCTCTGGAAACGCGAAAACACCGGCTCCTTCGTCCCAACCCCCTCGGCCTACAAAGGCAAAGTCTACATCCTCCGCGACAAAGGCGAGCTCGACTGCGTAGATCCCGCCACCGGCAAGTCCCTCTTCACCGGCCAGCTCCCCAAAAGCGGCTCGAACTACTACGCATCGCCAACAGTGGCCGACGGAAAAATGTACGCCGTCCGCGAAGACGGCGTCGTCTTCGTCGTCGGCATCGAAGGAAAGTTCGAAGTGCTCTCCAAGAACGAAATGAACGAGCACATGATCGCCTCACCCGTGCCGGTTGCTAATCGGTTGTTCCTGCGAACCGAGGAGAACCTCTATTGCATCGGCAAAGAGTAACAACCTTCCGTCGACTCAACGGTAACTATCATGACCGCTCAATTGTCCGAATATTTTCCCTCCCCCGGAGCCAAAACATGAACCGCCGAACCGCCCGCCTTCTCGCCAGCACCGTCTTCGCATTCGCAGCCGCGGCCGCCCACGCTGACGACCCCGTCACCCACAAAGTCCTCGCCCAGGACAACGGCCACGTCATCATCCTGAACGAAAAAGGCGCCATCGAATGGGAAGTCCCCTGCGGCGGCACCTCCCACGACATCGCCCTGCTCCCCAGCGGCAATTTCCTCATCCACACCGGCGACCGCACCATCATCGAGATGACCCCCGACAAGAAAATCGTCTGGAAACACGAATCCAAACCCACCGACGAAAAGCGAGGCGTCCAGATTCACGCCTTCCAGCGCCTCGCCGACGGCAACACCATGGTCTCCGAATCCGGCAACGCCCGCATCATTGAAGTCGACAAGGACGACAAGATCGTCAAGGAAATCCCCCTCACCGTCGAACACCCCAGCACCCACAGCGACACGCGCCTCGTGCGCAAGCTCGACAACGGCCACTACCTTGTCGCCCACGAAAACGACGGCTGCGTGCGCGAATACGACGAGGCCGGCAAAGTCGTCTGGACCTACAAGCTCGGCCTGGGCGATCGCGCTGCCTCGGGCGGCCACGGGGTCGAAGGCCACGGCGATCACGTCTATAGCGCCTATCGCCTCCCCAACGGCAACACGCTGATGGGCTGCGGCAACGGCAACCGCGTCATCGAAGTCTCGCCCGAAGGCAAGGTCGTCTGGTCCGTCGAGCAAAAAGAATTGCCCGGTATCACGCTCGCCTGGGTGACGATGCTCGAAGTTCTACCCAACGGCAACATCGTCATCGGCAACTGCCACGCCGGCCCGGAGAATCCGCAGATGATCGAAGTCACCCGCGACAAGAAAGTCGTCTGGACGCTCAAGGACCACAAGAACCTCGGCAACTCAACGGCCGTCACGGAAATCATCGGCGTTGAAGGCAAGATTATCCGCTGAATAACCCGGAGCACAGATGAAGCGCCGCGCCGCCATCGCGTCGTTGTTTGCCGTCGCCGCCGTGGCGCTCGGCGCGGACACGCCGCGCTCGATTCGCCTTCCCGACGCCGACCTCCACAAGCCCGTCATCTGGAGCTCGACGAGCCAAACGCCTGACGGCAAAAATTACCTCAGCTTCGGCGGCCAGGACCAGGAAGCCGACGACGGCCTATGGCACACCCACATCAAAGACGCCGACGGCGTGCGCTCGATCGAAGCCGATCTGCGCAAGACCAACCCGCTCCAACCTCTGTGCGAACGTGCCCGCACCCTGCGCAACACCCAGAAAAACAGCGCCGCCCGCGCCCGCGCGATCTTCCTCGACGGCCACACCGACGCCGACGAAGCAAAACTCATCGCAGCACAAGTCCTCGCACCCGAACGCGAGCTCGCCGAAAAACTCGCCGCGCTCCAATCGGAGTTCAAGTCAAACACCAAGCAATCGCAGCACGTCCTCGACCAGGCAAAAGCCGCAACGGCGCAATTGACGCTCGCCGCCGCCCAGATCACGCCGCTTCTCGAAACCACCAATCTCTCGGCCGACACCGTCATCCGGTTCAGCCGCATCCAGATTCCCCTCGAAGAAGCAGTCGCCTGCCTCGACGCCGAACCCCAGCCCCGCGCCCTCAGCCCGATCGTCTACGACGCAAAATCAAACCTCTTCATCCTCTTCGCCGGCGACCACCTCGACTACCTCACCAACGACACCTGGGCCTTCGATCCCGCAACCAAATCCTGGATACAGCGCCACCCCGAATCCGCCCCACCCCCGCGCGCCAACCACACGTTAAAATCCACCGGCGACGGCAAAATCATTCTCACCGGCGGCTACACCTACACCTCCAACCTCGACTACGTCGGCGGCCAATACCGCGAGCTCAACGACGGCGACTGGACCTACGACATCGCCGCCAGCACCTGGACCGGCACCGGTAAATCCGTGCCTCCCGAATCCCGCACCTACCGCACCGGCCCGCTCCATCCCGACTTTTTTCTCCAGGGCCCAAAGCCCGACGCCGCCGTATTCGATAAATGGCTCGGGTCCGTCCCGGCCAACACATGGACGCTCACCAACCCGCCGCAGCTTCCAAAACTAAACCGCGACTGGGGCACCGCCGTACTCGACCCCGACCACAATCTCATCCTCCGCTGGAGCGGCGGCCACTCCGCCCACGGCGGCACCGACGTCCTCCACTACCACATCGCCACCAATCGATGGGAACTCTCCGCCCCCGTCGAATTCCCCCTCGGCCAGCTCTACTCCAACACCTCCTATCCCGACGGCTGGAACTTTAACCATCGCCCCTGGATCACCGGCCACACCTACCAAAGCTACGGATACGACATCCTCGCCAGACGAATGGTCTTCGTCGGCCGAAAGAATCACTCCTACATCTACGATCCCGAAATCGCCGACTGGACCGTCCGCGAAGCCAAGCCGCCCGGTATGGCATATGGCGACTGCTACTATTCCCTCAACGTCACCTCCACGCCCCAGGGCCTCGTCGCCTGGACCAATGAAGGCAAGCTCTTCAACTTCAAGGCCACCAACAACCAGTGGACAGCCCTCGCAACCACCGGCACAAAATTGCCCGGCTCGTCCACCGACAATTCAACCCTCACCTACGATTCGAAGCGAAACCGCCTCCTCTTCGCCCGCAAAGATTATGGTGACAAAATAAAATTCAGCGGCCAGCTTTTTGCCGTGGATTTAAAAACCCTAGAAGCATCTGCCCTGACCCCCGCCGGCGCCGAGATCGGGGCCGCCGTCCCCTACGTCTGCCAGCTTCGCTACGACCCCGACAATGATCTCATCCTCGTCGGCGGCACCCTCGCGCCCAACAACGACGGCACGCGCCTCACACCAGCCTACGATTGCATAAAAAATGAATGGGTCACCCTCGCCCTGACAGGCGAAGACCCCAGCGGCAAACCCGGCCGAAACGTCTCCCTCGGCATGATGTACGACACCCGCCAGAAACTCTTCTGGGCAGTCGACACCAACAGCAAAGTCTACGTTTTGAAATTGAACTATTCGCGATGAAGGTCTATGGAATGACCTTGTTCAACGGATAAGTAATAATCCCCGTCGCCCCCGCCCTCTTCAGCCGCGGGATCAATTCCCGCTCCTGCTTCTCTTCCAGAATCACTTCCACCGCCACCCAGTCATTGTCCGACAACCGGCTGACCGTCGGGCTTTTCTCGGCCGGCAGAAAGCTCACCACCTCCGCCAGCTTGCTCTCGGGCACATTCATCTTCAGCCCGATCTTCGCCCGCGCATCGATCGCCCCGCGCAGAAGCATCGCGATATTTTCCATCTTCTCGCGCTTCCACGGAACGTCCCACGCCGTTTTGTTCGCGATGAAACGCGTCGTGCTTTTAAGCAGCGTATCGATGATGCGCAGGTTGTTCGCGCGAAGGCTCGAGCCGGTCTCCGTGCAATCCACAATCGCATCCAGCAGCCGCGCCTTGATCTCCGTAGTCCCCCACGAAAACTCAATCGTCACCGGAATCTTCCGCTCGGCAAAATATCGCTTCGTGGTGTTAACAAGTTCCGTCGCAATCACCGACCCCTTCAAATCCTCAGGCGTCTGCACCGTGCTCTCTTCCGGCACCGCCAGCACCCACCGAATCGGATTCGAGCTCGCCCGCGAATATTCCAGTTCACAAATCTCGATCACATCCCCTTCGTTCCCATTCTCCACCACCCAGTCGTGACCCGTCAGCCCGCAATCAATGATGTTGTCGGCCACATACCGGCTGATTTCCTGCGCCCGAAATAGCACGGCCGAGATCTTCGGATCATCCACCCGCGGGAAAACACTCCGGTCCGCAATGGAAACCTTGTACCCTGCACGGGCAAACAGCTCGACAGTAGCCTGTTGCAAGCTGCCACTGGGCAGCCCAAGACGAAGAGTATCCGGGGGAAGTCGATCAGTCATTTCTTGTCTCTCGCCCCTCGTCTCCAGCCCCTAGGCCTTCGCCTTTTTCTTCCCCTTCGTGCCGTCCTCACTGACGACGCGCCGAACGCAGAAGTAAAAATCGTGGCACTCCTCGGCCTTGATGTGATGCTCCAGAAACCGGTGCGCATCGTCCAGCGAAACGTCTTCAGTCAGCACGTCGTGGTTCCGCAGATACTCAAGGATCTGGTTATCCACCGGCACCGCGTGGCCATTGAACGCGAACAGCAACACGTAAGCTTCCACAAACGGATGAATATCCGGCAGGCCTTGCAGGAACACCCGTGCATCCCGCTTGGAGATCGTCTTCAGCCGGTCGAGGCTCAGAGTGTGTTCCTTCTCGAAGATCGCGTTCAGGCAGCGGGTGATCATCTCTACGCGCTTCTCGATGGCCGGATAGCGCGTGCCCAGCAGTTCCTGAATTTCCAGGTCGGTCGCAACGCGCAGTTCGTTCAGGTCGACAAATTCCGTATCGATGTGCCGCATCGCCTCATCGGCCCGCGAATCGGGAACATCAAACGTCATCGCCCCCCGTACCAGCGCCTTCAGCGGGTCCTGTATTTCGGGCGGCGTCGGCTTGTACTCCCGCATAAGACTGCGAAAGATCGATCGGAGCTTCTCGGCATGCTTGGTGGCGTTTTTCATTGAACGGTTTATAGAGATCAGGGTTATTTCAAAATTGACGGACTTCCGCGGTCATGGAGCAGGGTGGTCTCCAGGTGCAGGTTGTGAATCCTCGCGGGGCCGTTCGACGGGCAACTCCACGACAGGCCCGGCGGCCGCTTCCTGTTCGGAACGAATCCGATCCAGCTCCGCGTTCTCCCGCGAAACCCTGTCGAGCAATTCCAGCACTTCCAACTCCTTCTTCAGATGCTCGTCCATGTGGAACTTCAAATACGGTGCCTGCCGCAGCGTCAGCGATTTGGTCAGCTTCGCCCGCATCAGCCCAGCCGAGTGTTTCAAGGCATTCAGCGCCGCCGACTGCTGTCCCGGCGTGCCCATGATGGTCATGTACACATCGGCGATCGAAAGGTCGTCGCTCACCTTTACCCGCGTGATGCTCGGCAATCCCGTCAGCCGCGGGTCGCTCAGCTCGCGCTGGATGATCATCGCCAGTTCTGCCTGGATTGTGCTTCCCAATCGTTCTGTTCGTCGCGACATCTTTCAATCTGCCTAAATCAACTCAATCTGGTAGTCCACCAGATCAGCGGATGAAACAACCCGTACAAAGTCCACGATCTTACTCAATGCTCCTTCAACATAACGCCGGTCGTTGCTCACCATTGCGACCGCCAGGACCGAACGCCGGTGTTCGTCCAGCGCTCCCACTTCGGCCACCGAAACATTGTGGCCATGGGCGATCCGATCCTTCAGGCTCTTGACCACCCGGCGCTTGTCCTTCAGCGACATCGCATCACCAATGGAAAGCTCCAGTTGCAAAACACCGATCGTCATAACGCTCGGCCTTCAGCATCCAGAAACAGGATCGATCCTGCACCCTGACCCTGACCGCCGAACCCTTTCTTATAACGTCCGCTGGATCGTCTCCCGGATATACGCCTCGAGGATGTCGCCGATCTTGATGTCATCGTAGCCGGCAACCTTGATACCGCATTCGAAGCCCTGCTTGACCTCGCGCACGTCGTCCTTCAACCGCCGGAGTGTTTCGATGGTCATGTCCTCGGTGACAATCACGCCGTTGCGAATGAGACGGATCTTGCTGCCGCGCTGGATGTGGCCGTCGACCACCATGCAACCGGCGATATTGCCGACCTTGGAGAATTTGTAGACCGCGCGAATCTCCGCCCGGCCATGGAACTTCTCACGAATTTCCGGAGCCAGCAAACCAGACAGCGCCTTCTTCAAATCGTCCAGAATCTCGTAAATGATCGTGTACAGCCGAACCTCGACACGCCGATGCTCCGCCATCGCCCGCGCCTTGTCGTCGGCCACCACATGGAAACCGATGATGACCGCGTCCGACGCATCCGCCAGTTCGACGTCGCTCTCGGTGATCGGACCCGCGGCCGCATGCAGCACGCGAATCTTCACTTCTTCCGTATTCGCCTGCGTCACCGTCGCCGCCAGTGTCTCGACCGAACCCTGCACGTCCGCCTTGATAATCAGGCGGATTTCCTTGGTCTTCGCATCCTTCAAAACCTGGTTCAGGTTCGTCAGGCTGACCTTCGTGCGGTTGGCAAGCGATTCCTGACGGGCACGGCCTTGGCGCTCTTCAGCGATAGCGCGGGCACGTTCGAGGTCTTCAATAATGTAGAACTTGTCACCGGCCGACGGCATCATGTCCAGGCCGGACACAATCACCGGCGTCGAAGGCCCGGCTTCCTGAATGTGTTCGCGACGATCATTCAGCAGCGAACGGATGCGCCCATAACCGGGGCCGGCCAGCACCATGTCGCCAACCTTCAGCGTTCCGTCCTGCACCAGCACCGTAGCCACTGGCCCAAGGCCTTCGTCCACCTGCGATTCGATGACCATACCGCGGGCCGTTACCGTCGGGTCAGCCTTCAAGTCCATGATCTGCGCCTGCAGATCGAGAATTTCAATCAGATCCGGCACACCCTGCCCGGTCTGGGCGCTGGTCCGGACAACTTCCGTATCGCCACCCCACTCAACAGGATTCAATCCTTCCTTCGCCAACTGACCCAGCACCATATCCGGGTTCGCGTCGGCGCGATCGATCTTGTTCATCGCAACGACGATCGGCACGCCGGCCGCCTTCGCATGGTTGATCGATTCAATCGTCTGCGGCTGAACACCTTCCGCCGCCGACACAACAAGCACGACGACGTCCGTCATGTTCGCGCCACGGGCACGCATGGCGGTAAACGCCTGGTGACCCGGCGTATCGATGAACGTCACGCGCTTCTCGCCCAGCGTGACCATCCACGCAGCCGTGTGCTGCGTGATGCCGCCAGCTTCGCCGGCCGCAACGTTCGCGTTTCGAATCTTGTCGAGCAGGCTGGTTTTGCCGTGATCGACGTGACCCAGGATCGTGACAACCGGCGGCCGGGTGACCAGCGCCCCAGGCGCCGCCTCACGACCTTTGAATTCTTCTTCCAGTTGTTCCTCCATCGACGTCTCGCGGGCGATGGTTAGTTCAAGGTTGTATTCCAGCGCCAGCGCCTGCGCAACCGGCGTATCCAGCGACTGGTTGATGTTTGCAAACACGCCCTGCTTCATCAGCTTGGAGATGATTTCGTTCGACTTCACGCCCAGCGCCGCCGCCAGCGTCTTGACCGTAATCGGTTCTTCAAGCTGGATCGGCTCACCCCGTTCGACCACGCTCTTTGCCTGCGCGTGCTGGCCGCGCTGGCCGGTCTTGGTGACGTGACGATTCAAATCGTTCACATAAATGCCGGCGGCCTTCAAACGCTCGTCACGATCAAGCAGATCGCGCTCGCTCCATTCCTTGAGCTTGTCGATCGCCTCGCCACGCCGACCGTCCGGCCCGCGGCGACGCGTCGAATTCGTCCGACCCGCCCCCTTCTTATCGCCGGCCTTTTTCCCTTCCTCAGTATCATCCTCCACCGTGACCTTCACGCCGCGACCTGCCTGCGGGCGGGCCTGGGCGGTTCCCGTCGTCGGCGCGTCATTGGTCGGGCGGCGCATGCGCGGCGCCGGCACGTGATCCGGCTCTTCAACGCGAATAATCCGCGGCCCCTGCACGGAAGCGGGCGCGGGAACAAGCTTCGGGGGTTGAACAACAGGCTGGCGCACCGGCGTGCGATCGCCAATGCGAATCGTCGGACGCGGCGCAGGGCCCGCCCCCGGTCCATGGCCATGCCCGTGACGGGCACCGGCCGGACCTGCCGGTGTGTGCGGCACAGCATGCCCGGGTGCAGCAGCTGGCGCTTCGGCGGCGATGCGGGCTGGTTCTGTGACGATCGGCGCGGCCGGCGTTTCATGAACGACGGGTGCTTCGGCGACGGGCGGCGCTTCGTTGACCACCGGTGCAGCAGGACGCGGCTCATGCGTCACCGCAGGCGGCGCATGCACGGGCGCGTGAACTTCTGGCGCGTGTGTTTCTTCCGGCTCGTCGGCCGATTCGGCAGTCGTGTGGTCGCCAGGCTCGCTCGTCTCCGGCGGCTCCGCGAGGGCAGTGCCCGTCGACGATTCGCCATGCGAATCCGATTCCCCATCCGCGCGCTTCTTGCGGCCGATGGTGCGCGCGTTCAACTTGCTCTCGATCTCCTCTTCCACCGGCGGCTCTTCAACCGCCGTCGCCACACCGCCGCCGGCTCCCGCTGGGAACCATTCGCGCGCAGTTGCCTCCAGACCAGGCCCCAGCAGGCTCATGTGGTTGGGGACTTTGTCGCCAAGTCCCTCGGACTTGAACCGATCGAGGATCGTCTTGCTGAGCACGCCCAGCTCTTTCGCAAGCAGATTAACACGGATGCCTTTAGCCTTAGCCAAAACGTTCTCCAGAAAACTTCGTTCTTCGAAACCGGCCATACCCGCCGCATTTCGAATGTTGACCGTCACTGTCTTATTACTACGACTGCAACGGTCGAATCGATCATTTTACACAACACTTCATTGATCCAGACACAAAAATTCATGCACATCAGCGGCTCCATCCGTCAAATTCACTCAGTCGCGGTTGGCGTCCGCGTGCGTCTCGGGCGGGGCCAGTCGTCCTTCGGCCAACGCCGCGACATCCGTGTCCTCATCACCCGGCTCGCCGCCTTGCACTTCTTCAACGCCCGCGACGGCCATTTCTTCCGGCGAAAGCTCCTCGCCATCACTCAGCGCCTCGGGCAGTTCTTCGTGAACGATCACCTCAGGCGCGCTGCCTTCGGCCGCTTCCAGCGGACCCGGCATGTGACCTTCTCCATCACTCGCCTCGGCCAATGAAGCCACCTCTTCAACCGCAGGGGCCGCCGGTGCAGACCCGCCAAACGGCAGCGCAAACGGATTCGAACCGGCCTGCGCCTTCGCCCGGGCGTCGGCGGCCTTCTTGGCCTCCTGTTCGCTCGCGACGATCTTCGCCATCTCGGCACACTTCTCGACCGTGATGTCGGCCACCGCTTCGGGCATGCCCACTTCTTCAATCAGGGGGCCAGCGCCGACTTCATCAATGTCGCGCACATCAATCAGGCCCAGCGCGATGATCTTGTCGATCATCTCCTGCGCCACACCCTCAATGCTCTTCAATGTTTCAGTCAACCGCACAATCCCGGCCTGAAATTCCGGCGGCGTCAGAATATCAACGTCCCAGCCGGTCAATCGGGCTGCCAGGCGAACGTTCTGCCCGCGCTTGCCGATCGCCAGCGAAAGCTGATCTTCGTTCACAACAACCGTCGCCCGGCCCAGTTCAAAGCACAGCGCCACCTCGGCCACCTCGGCCGGCTTCAGCGCGTTGGCGATCAGAATCTGCGACGACTCATTCCATCGCACGATGTCGATCTTCTCGCCGCCCAGTTCGTCAACGATGTTCTTGATTCGGCTGCCGCGAACGCCCACGCAGGCTCCAACCGCATCCACTTTCGAGTCAATCGAAGAGACGGCGATCTTGGTGCGATGCCCCGGCTCACGGGCCAGTGCCTTCAGCTCAATCGTCCGCTCGCCCACTTCCGGCACTTCTCGCTCGAAAAGCCGGCGAATCAATTCCGGATGCGACCGGCTCAAAATAATCTTGATCGCGCTGGGCGTATCGCGCACTTCCAGGATCAACGCCTGCACCCGCTCGCCAACGGCATGGTTCTCGCCTGGAATCTGCTCGCTGCGCGGCATGATCCCTTCCGACCGGCCCAGCACCACGATCATCGACCCACCTTCGAAGCGGGCCACCGTGCCGGTCACGATCGTTCCAACGCGGTCTTTGAACTCTTCGTAAATGCTGCCGCGCTCGTCTTGGCGGATCAGTTGGATCATCACCTGCTTGGCGGTCTGGGCGGCAATTCGGCCCAGGTTCAACAGCAACGGACTGCCGTTGCGGGTGGCCGACAACCCGCCGTTCTGCCGGTCCAGATGGACCACAAATTCGCTGGTGTCTTCCGTGTTAAACTGTTTACGCAGCGCCGAAGCCACGGCCTGCTCAATATCAGTGTAAATCTGTTCTTTCTCGATATTTTTATCGCGGGCGATCCCGTCAACGATTCTTAAAAGTTCCTGGTTCATGGTTCCTCACTTATTCGATTGTGTATTCAGTTGTACAACGCTATTCGAATGTTCCGACAAAATTTTCCAAAACAAAAAGGCCACCAAAACGGCGGCCCAAAACGCGGACGAATAGCAAGTGTGTAAACACTTACCGGCCCATCCGAACTCCTTTCGGATGAGCCACTGGCCCGGCCGGG
>JBBRHH010000153.1:0-11285 GCA_038222915.1 Tepidisphaerales bacterium | reverse complement strand
AGGGATGCGAAGGCATCAGAGAATTCGGTGAAGATATCGACGCCAAACTTCTGCTGAAAGTAGGGCGCTTCGAGGTGGCCTTTCTTCAGGTTCAGAATGGTTTCACGGATCAGCAGTTGATGCTGCGTGACGGCCAGGGCTCGATGAATGGGAAGCTCGCCGGCCTCGAGGCGCGAGACGTAATCTTCCCACGTATCAACGTTCTGATAATGCACGCCGCCGAAATGGGAGAAGGATGCGACGCCGGTGCCGACGAGGTCGGCCCCATGCCAGAGCGAATCGCGATAGATGAATCCGGCGTGGCGCTCAGGCTTGACCATCGTGTAGGCGCTCGACACCACGTAACCGGCCTGCTCGAACTGACCAAACGCGTAATCGACCCAGCGGCGTTTGGTGGCCCAATCGGCGACGGGGGTCGTACTGCCGCTCAGGCGCGACTCTTTGGAGATCACCGTATTGAACGGCAGCTCCATCTGATAAATCGTCACGCTGTCGGGGTCGAGCGCGATCGCCTTCTCCACCGCGTATTTCCACTTGTCGTCGTTGTCGCCCACCATGCCGGCGATCAGATCGATGTTGATCTGCGGGAAGCCGACTTCGCGGGCCCAGTTATAGGCCCGGGCGATTTCGGGTGATTTATGGGCCCGGCCGTTGGTGGTCAGCACTTCATCGTCGAAGTGTTCGACGCCGAGGCTGAGGCGGGTGACGCCGATGTTCTTGATCGTCTCGAGCTTGGATTTTTGCAGCGTGCCAGGTTCACACTCGAAGGTGACTTCCCTGGCCGCGTCCCAGCGCCAGTGTTCGTTGATCCGTCCGATAAGCCGTTCGAGTTGTTTGGCGCTGAGGAACGAGGGCGTGCCGCCGCCAAAGTAGACGAACTCGAACTGCCGGCCTTTCAGTCCGCCCCGGTCGGCGTACAGTTCCACTTCCTTCGAGATCGCCTTCAGATAGGTTTCGACCTCGTCGGCATTCTTATCTGTATAGACACGGAAGTAGCAGAACTTGCACCGATTCCTTCAAAAGGGAATGTTCAGATAAAGTCCGAGTTTTCGCTCGGGCGGGGCGGGGGTGTCGAGCGCCTTGAGCGCATCGGGGGCCCCTTCGGGCGTCCACACTGAAAACGGCGGGTAATTCGCCACAAAATAACTGCCCACTTCGGTTTTCTCTGGCGCTAAAACAGTCATGCGAACTCTCCAATTGGAATACCCATCTTAGGACACGTGGGTTGAACCCCTCCACCAATTACGCGTTTATACCGACGCGCACCGGTTATCGGTCAATTGACATCGCGCGGGTGCTGCGCAGGCCGCACAAACCCCCGCGCGTCGCCCACTCTACCCGAATTGAAAAATTCCATTTGCATCCTTCCGCCATGAATTGGAAGTCATGGGTGCCGCAGAGAAGAACTTAAGGAAGGACTGGGAGCCGTGAACAACAATCAATTTAATATCGAGTCACTTGAAGGCCGCACGATGATGAGCGCTTCGCCCCTCACGGTCGGGGAAGTGACTGTCAACGGCGGCACCCAGCTTCAGATTACCGGCACAGTCGGCAACGACAAGATCAACGTCAAGCAGACAAACAAGGGCCTTGTGATCGATAACGGGGCCGGCTGGTCAGCGACCTATAACCATTCTTACAAGAGCATCTCGGTCCATGGCGCCAACGGCAACGATGTGATCACGATTGATGCGTCGGTCAAGACCAACGTCGCCCTCTATGGCGGCACCGGCAACGACACGCTCAATGGTGGTTCGGGCAACGACACCCTCTATGCCGGCAACGGCGTCGACGTCCTGAACGCCGGCGCGGGCAACGACCTCGTGATCGATGTGAACAGCACTGGTATCGACCACATCACCGGCGGGGCCGGCGAAGACAGCTTCTGGATCAAGAACATCGACATCGTGACTGATGTGGCCGCTGTAGAAACCGCCCACGGCGACATGCACAAGATTGGCAGCTTCTGGGGTTATCACCCCAAGCAGCAGCCGACGACGACCGACAACAGCATGGTTTATAAGGACTACAGCAGCCACGTCCTTTTCTCCGACAACGGCCCGTCGGCCGACGATATCAAGCAGGGTTATCTCGGTGACTGCTACTTCCTCTCGACCCTCTCTTCGGTTGCGAAAGTGAACCAGAACGTCATCCGTCAGAGCGTGGTTGACCTGGGCGACGGAACCTATGCGGTTCAGTTCAATAAGAACGGCGCCAAGATATTCGTCCGCGTCGATGGCCAGCTCCCGACTTGGTACAACCAGCTCGCCTATGCCGACCAGGGCGCGCAAGGGTCGATCTGGGTTGCCATCATGGAGAAGGCCTTCGCCGAGTTCCGCACCGGCGGCAATGCTTATGGCTCACTTGAAGGCGGCTGGATGGAAGAAGTCTATGAGGCCCTCGGCAAGCACTCAAACGACCTCTGGTCGGCCGCTTCGGGCAACGCCCTCTTGACCTGGATGCAGCAGCAGCTCGCCGCCGGCAAGTCAGTGACGATGGCCGTCGGCAATGTTCCCGCCGGCGCGCCCTTGATCGGCGAACATGCTTATATGGTCGACGCTGTCATGAAAGACGCGAAGGGCAACATGACCCTCCGCCTCCGCAATCCCTGGGGCGTCGATGGGGCCGGCAGCGACGGGATGAACGATGGATATGTGACCATCACCGCGACCCAGGCTTTGGCCGCCTTCATGGGTGGAACCTCAGCCGCCCTGTAATACGAATTTTTTCGCTCACAGAACTCCTTCCTTCCCAAGCCGGCACGACCCTGAAAGGCGTGCCGGCCTTTTTGTTTTCCTGATCTGCCCGCCCACGCGCAGCCATCACTGCCAACCGGCCAATAACATCCCTCAAATCGATACTGGCGAGCACAACGTCCCTTAATCGAACCAACCTCAGTATTGATACTCCGTATTTTTAGGGATCTAGCACCGCCCTGCTAATGGCCCTGCGGATCGGCGTCGATAGAACTTTCAGACAGGAAAGCATTCGCCACAACACGAGCCATGAAGGGCGGGCGATTGCGAAGATCAGGGGTTTCTTTCAGGGCAGCGGCCTGCACAGCGGCCGCTCACGGGAGAAACGTAAACGACATTCGAACGCTTTGACCGCGCCGCCTCCGTTGCTGGAACGCGACGTCGCCATCTGAATCCGCATACCACGCGATCAGGGTTATCGGACGCCTTGGTTCTGTCCATGAATCGAAATTCATGGGCGTCACAGTGCAGCAGTTTTGAAAGGATCGCGCTATGAACGACTATCCATTTGCCGCTGAATCCCTCGAAGACCGCTCGATGCTGACGGCGCTGCCCCTCACTGTGACCGAAATCCCATTCAACGGCGGCATCCTGCTCCAGATCACCGGCAGCGCGGGCAACGACAAGATCAACATCAAGCAGACCGCCAAGGGCCTTGTGGTCGATAACGGCGCTGGCTGGTCCATGACCTATACCAAACCGTACAAGAGCATCGTCGTGCATGCCGGCCCAGGCAACGACGTCGTCAACTGTGACGCCTCCGTCAAGACCAACGCCGCCATCTATGGCGACACCGGCAACGACACTCTCAATGGCGGCTCCGGCAACGACAGCCTCTACGCCAGCAACGGCGTCGACTACCTGAACGGTGGCGCCGGCAACGACGTCGTCGTCAATGTGAACAGCAGCGCCAGCGACCACATCACCGGCGGCGTCGGCGAAGACAGCTTCTGGATCAAGCCCACCGACATCGTGACCGACGCCGCGCCCCTTGAAGTCGCGCACGGCGACGTGCACGCCGTCAAAAACTTTACGGGGTATCACCCAAAGCAGCAGCCGACGACAACCAACAACGCCATGGTTTACAAAGACTACAGCGGCCACGTCCTCTTCTCTGACGCCGGCCCTTCCGCCAACGATGTCAAGCAGGGCTACCTGGGCGACTGCTACTTCCTCGCCACACTTGCCTCGGTCGCAAAGGTCAACCCGAATCTCATCCGCCAGAGCGTCGTCGACCTGGGCGACGGGACGTACGGCGTCCAGTTCAACCGCAACGGCGCAAAGCTTTTCATCCGCGTCGATGGCCAGCTCCCGACATGGAGTGGTCAGCTCGCCTATGCCGACCAGGGTGCACAAAGCTCCATCTGGGTGGCCATCATGGAAAAAGCCTTCGTCCAGTTCCGCACCGGCCTCAATGCGTATGGTTCGCTCGAAGGGGGATGGATGGACGAGAGTTACCAGGCACTCGGCAAGAATCCCAACGACCTCTGGTCGGCCCTCACCGGCAACGCCCTGCTCACGTGGATACAGCAGCAGTTGGCCGCCGGCAAGTCAGTGACGATGGCCATCGGCAATGTCCCCGCCGGCGCTCCACTGGTTGGCGAACACGCTTATATGGTTGACGCGGTCATGAAAGATTCGAAGGGCAATATGACCCTCCGCCTCCGCAACCCCTGGGGCATCGATGGGGCCGGCTACGACGGGGCCGACGATGGCTACGTCACCATCACCTCTGCCCAGGCCCTGGCCGCCTTCATGGGTGTAACCGCCGCCGCGCTGTAGGTGAGATTCGGCCAGCGACCACCCTACTTCCCAAGCCGGCATGACCCTGAAAGGCGTGCCGGCCTTTTTGTTTCAACGGATGCTGATGGGATGTTCGCAGTTCATTGGGGTGGGTGATAGACTTTCCAACTCATGAAACTCATCATCGCCTACATTAATCCCGAGGCCCTGCCGTCGGTGAAAGATCAACTCTTCAAATCGCACGTCAACAAGATCTCGATCATCCCCGACGCGGTTGGATGCGGCCAGCAGAAGGGGCACACGGAGTCCTATCGCGGCCAGACGATTGAGATCAAGGAACGGGCCAAAACGCGGCTGGAGATCGCGGTGAACGATGAATTTGTTCAGCCTGCGATCGATGCGATCGTCAAGGGTGCACAGACGGGGAAGGTGGGCGATGGGAAGATCTTTGTGTACCCATTAGAAAACTGCATCCGAATCCGCACGGGAGAATCCGGCCCAAACGCCATCGGATAATACTCAAAACTGAAATCTCGAATCATTCGCCATCTTGCTTCCTCCAACAAGCACAGAAAATAATTGACTACGCATATCCGCGCGATCGCGTGTGGTTCGTGAGCCCTCGCCTCCTCCCCAAAATCGCCCGTACCAGACTTGCAGCGGCGTCGCCGCCCATCTGCCTGGCCGCCAATTCACCGGCCTCCAGCTTCGGATAGTCCGCCGCCAGCTCCTTCTTCGCGGCCGTCTCGTAGTTGTCCGAACCATACCGCGGAAACAGGAACGACAGCATGTAATCGCGGAAGTCGTCCGCGTTCATCGCCCCGCGCAACTGGTCGGCGATGTTCCAGCGGGTTTTGCCCAGTTGTTTTTGGTCGAGTTCGGTCATGAACTGTGAGAATTTTCGGCCTCGGCTTGTCGTCGCAGCGCATCAGCGGAAATCCGCACCATTCGTCCCTCCCGGACCACCACCAGATCGGTGCCGGCCTGGATCGCCGCCCTGCGCGCCAGTCTCGACGCACGCCGCAGCGCCGCCAGCGACGACCGTAGGTCCGGGTCTTTCGCGTTGGAAATGTCTTCTGTGCTCATCGCTTCTCACTCCATTCCAGCAGGATCGGCTCCTCGCCCGCATTATCATACACGGCCCATGTGTCCACCGCGGCTTTGTACGCATGTTCGAGGTTCCGAAGCCCGGCCGCGAACCGTCGTCGAATCACTAAGCGCAGAGCCAACAATTCCCCCTCAGCAACCAGTTCCTCCGCATCCGCGTCCATCCGAGAAATCCGCGGTCAAACTCTTCTCCGCGCCTTAGCGCCACTGCGTGAGAATTCTCTCCCCGCATCTGTCCGTGTTCTTCGTGTATTCCGTGGCTCAAATCTTCCCCTCCGTCGCCCCGTCGCTAAAACGCTTCGTCGCTTCCACCCGCCTACCCCAAATATCCTAACAATCCCCGACAATCCCTTGACACGCCCATCCCGGCATGATAGCATAATGTTAAGTATTCACAAACTCCAGGAAGAAGGACCTCAGGAGGGCCACCCAATGCAAAAAACCATCCAGCAACCAAACGGCCGACTCGTCCAAACCCCAATCTTCCTCTCCGCGCATTCCTCAGCGACTCGGCGTCTCGGCGGTGAGTCTTCTCCCCTCCACATCTCAAGTTTCATGTCCCGAATGCCCCGTCGATTTAGTGTTGTTTCGGGGTCAAAAACATTCGATTCTATGTCGGTTTGGGGTGATTTGGGGGACGGTTTCGGGTCGGTTTCATGTCGGTTTGGGGACGGTTATTTTGGACGATTTTGCGATAACTCCTTGTCAATCCCCAACCCGCGCCGGCCAAGACAATTTTTGCGCGCACAAATCACCAAAACCGACCCCGCAGTTGGGTATTGGGGCTTGGTCCTATGTTGGTCATTGGGCCTTGATCTTTCCGTATTTTCTCAGCACTTGGCACCCAGAACTGAGCGCTTCCGACCCATGGTCGATTGTGTGTCGGTTATGCGCTTGTTGTGTGCTGGTTATGTGTCGATTGATGGTCGTTTGTGTGTCGGTTATGTGCTGGTAGTGTGTCGGTTTTGTGTCGGTTTTTTCGCACCCCGCGCCCTGCTCGATGCCGGCCAACCGACGGCCTCGAAAGTACTTACGCCAACCAACGTCTTAGAAACCGACATGCAACCGAATTTGCGCGCAAAAATGCGCCCGGCAAACGTAGGAAAAACGCCTATGCAAACCCACCTCGACCAACCGATCGACCTCCGCGTCCTACTGCCTGTCGCCCACCCTCGTTACAATACCCCGGCCATCCAACCGGAGACTCCAAAAATGCTAAATCCACAATCCCCAATCTCCCGCCGCGATCTGCTGGCCGCCACCGCCGCGGGGCTCGCACTTCTCGCCGCACCGCAGTTCTCTTCCACGAGTGTCTCAGCCGCCGACGCGGTTGCGCCGACTGATCCCTCCGACGGCTGGTCCAACGCCTCCCCGCGTGACGAGCTTCGGCCGAAGTTTGCCATTGAGCCCAACGGTGGGCCGGACAAACTGCCCGCGTATCTGATTCAGCACGACGCCCGCGAAGGCCTCGATGGCTGCTGGCGGCGGACGTTTGCGGTGACGGCCGGGCTGTCATATCACTTTGCCGCCTTCTATCGCGCCACGCATGTGGCGGTTCCGCGCCGAAGCATTGTCGCGAAGCTGGATTGGCGCGACGCCGATGGGAAGCACCTGCCGCTGGACGGGCCGAGCGTTCCTGGCGTTCTTCCGGGGATGACGCGGATGGCCGAGACGGAATTCCCAACGACGCATACGCCGCGCGCCGATGGTTGGACGGAAGTGTCCGACATGACGCGCGCCCCGGCCCGCGCCACCCAACTCATCATTTCGCTGCATCTGCAATGGTCGCCCAACAGCGAGGTGCGCTGGAGCGGCGTTTCGCTGACGGCCGCCAACCCGCTGCCGCCGCGCAAGGTTCGCCTCGCGGCCGCCCACTTCTATCCGCGCGGCGGCAAGACGCCGATGGACAATTGCCGGATGTACGAACCGCTCATCACCGAGGCGGCCAATCAGAAGGCCGATCTCATTGTGCTGGGCGAAACGCTCACGGCCGTCAGCATCGGTAAGAAATATCACGAGGTCGCTGAGTCTGTACCGGGCCCCACCACCGACTACTTCGCAGCGCTGGCCAAACAGCACAACATGTACATCGTGCCAGGGATCGTCGAGCGCGAAGGCCACCTCTGTTACAACACCGCAGTCCTGATCGGCCCCGACGGCATCGTCGGAAAATACCGCAAGACCTGCCTCCCGCGCGGCGAGATCGACGGCGGCCTCTGCCCTGGCAAGGACTACCCCGTCTTCGAAACCCGTTTCGGCAAGGTCGGCCTGATGATCTGCTACGATGGCTTCTTCCCGGAAGTCGCCCGCGAGCTTTCCAACCGCGGCGCGGAAGTCATCGCCTGGCCGGTCTGGGGCTGCAACCTATTGCTGGCCAAAGCCCGCGCCTGCGAAAACCACGTCTACCTCGTCAGCAGCACCTACGAGGACATCACCCACGACTGGATGCAGTCGGCCATCTTCGATCACACAGGTCAAACGGTCGCCAACGCGAAAGAGTGGGGCACGGTGGTGCTGGCCGAGGTGGATCTGAATGCACGAACGCAGTGGCCGAGCCTCGGCGACTTCAAAGCCGACCTCCCCCGCCACCGCCCAATCCAGGTAGGAGAACCCACAAGCACATGAACTATCGAAAGCCGCGCTTATGCGCCCGACACTGCGCCAACACCTCATCGCTCAGCTTCAGCACGACACTGTCGCGCAGCTCCCCCACCAGCCGCTGCTGATCCCGGTTCTGCGTCATCGTTGCACCGGCCCCCTTCCGCGATTCTGTCGTACTCGCCGAAAGCACCGCCCGTCCCGTTCGCAAATCAATCAGCACCGCATTCGCCCGCGCTTCGGCCCGATGATCTTCGCCGGGTATGATAAACGCGCCGACGATCGTCAGGTTCAGTACCGAGAAGTTGTTGATTGCGGACTCAGACGAAATCTCGCCGCCCGAAATCAACAGATAATCACACCCAATCGACCGCGCAAACTCACGCATCTTCCGCATATCATCGCGCGGCGAGCTCCCAGTCGCGGTCGATCGTTCCCAATAACCCAACGCGCGAGGCTCCGAAGCATCTGCCGAAGGAATCCCCTCCACCCGGCTGAAAATCCTCGCATCCGACCGCAGCTTGTTCAGCATCGCCTCCACCGGAGCAACCTCCCCAACCTGCGCCACCGCAACCCGGGCCGGCAGCCGCAGCTCCGCCGGCGCATACTGTGTCTCTGGCATGTTGTCATACATCGTCAGCGCATGCAGCGAATAGTTTTGTCCACTAACCTGGTGCGGCGACAACCCCTCATACTGACACCCAGCCAACGCCACAATCAAAGAACAAAAGATCCTTCGCATGACACCATCCTTCACCCAGTTGGAAACCAAAACCGCCAGGACCCCTGTCCCGGCCGTCCAACCAAAGCGAAGCCAATGCCGAACCTACACAACCCAAAAACCCCGTGAAACAAGCGATTTCCCAATCCTCCCGCGCGCAGACGCTTCCCCCACAGGACATCCAGCGCCTATCGCCCATACATCAAACGGCCGCACCAATCGCCGCATCAATGATGATGCCCCCCGCCCTTCACCTCCGGCCTGTCCAGAGCTGGTCGAAGGGGCGAATCCGGATGCGCCGTCAAATACCCGTCCACATCCTTCGTCACCACCAGCCGCCCCCACATCGATTCCCAGTGGCCCGGATACGTGCACAGATAATCGTAATCCCCCTCCACCAGCGGCGCAACCATCTTCAAAACCTGCCGCTGCCCGGGCTCCAGCAACTTCGTCGCGGCGATCACATTCGCCGTATTCGGAACATAAGCGCGCCCCTGATTATCCAGCTTGTCGGGCAACATATTCGCCGTAACCGCCCCCACCACCGGCCGTTCTCCTGGCTTCACAATCACCAGGTTGTGAGGCATGAAATCGCCGTTCTGGAAAATGATCTCAAACGGCTTCCCGGCCTCCACCACAATCCGGTTCATGTCGTAGCGCATCTGTTCCCGCACGGTGTTTACGACGTAGACCGCAACGCGCAGTTCCTTCAACTGCCCGCGCAAGGCACCCGCCTGCTCCGCCGGCAGCGCCCCCGCCAGATCGTCCGCCACCTGCACGGCCTCGACGTAATCCTCGCTTGTGCGCTCCGACGCCGGCAACCCTTTGGCCCACGCCACGAGTGCGTTGGCCGCCTCAATCGATCGCTTCGGATCGCGCACCGCTCGCGGCAGCATGCGCACGCCTCGCGCGGCCGTCGCAACGTGATCGTCTTTCTTGATCAACTCCAGCAATGCGCCAAACACGCCGGATTGATCGGCATCAGAACTAACGGCCGCGCTGATCGCCGCCACGCGCAGAGATCCGAGTGTTCCATGGCTCACCGGAAACCGCGCACTCTCGGCCGGCGCGGGATTGCCCACCGACTTGAACGCCTCGCGCCGCTGCTCATCGAGGATCACCAGTGTGAAACCCTCGAGCCGGGGAATAAACATGCCTTGCGCCTCGGTCCGGTTCCACACCGCCACCGAATCGATCGGCCTTTGGGTCCCAAGATCAACCTGCCACCACGGCTCCGGATCGTCCTGCCGGGTGTGCGTCTCCGACTTGCTGTCGAACGATCCACTGGTATTCCCGTCGATCGCGCGCGACGCGTCCGCATCCAGAAACGTCGACGACTGCGTCGCCTTTCCACTCATCGCAATGTTTTTCCCCTCGCTGAACACCTGCACCTCGGCCAGCGTCAGCGTTCCGCGCCGCGGCAGCTCGACCCGCACATATCGGCCCATCAGCGCCGGCTTGCCCTTCGCGCCGTGAATGTCGGCAGGCACGTCATTTCCCAAAAGCGGCTTGAACTTCTCATACGCCTGATTGCGCAGGTCATGATCGATCAGGAGCGGAACGCCGTTGAGAAAATCGAGCAGCGTGCCCGATGTCTCCGACGCCGACGCCCAGGTTTGTGTGATCGAGCCGTCGGCTGTTGCGAGCGCAGCCCACGCCGCGGAGCGCACGGCCGCCGACGAACCTTCCACCGCCATCGCCGCCAGTTGCTTCCGCACCGGCTTCAGATCAGCCATCACCTGCAGCGGCAGCAGCTTGGCAAGCGTCGCCTCACTGGCCGAATCGCCCTTGGCCGAATCCATCAACCCAAGCAGCACCGAAACTGCATTTACATTGCGCATCTTCGCCAGCTCGTTCAGGGCCGGCACGCGCGTCATCTCCGGAATATCAGGCCGAAAGAGAATGACGGTGAGCATGGCCGCGCCGTGCGGCATGGCCAGGAGATCGTTCGTCCCAATGCTCTTCGACAAAAAGTGAAGCGTTTCAGGGTTCTCCGCCCCGGCAAGTTTTCCGTCGGCCATCGCCTTGCGCCAGAACGGATCCAACTGCTTCATCGTCTCGTGCACCACATAGTCCAGGTAATAATCCAGTGGCAATTTGAGCGACTCGGCGACCACCTCCACCGCCCCGGCGCTGCGCACAAAACTCGCGGCGCGCACAGCCTCCAAGCGCACCCGCGGGTTCGCATCGCCGGCCTGTGCCTTCAGCAGCGCCACAGTCTCCGGCACACGATCGCACCAGTACGACAGCACCCGCGTCGCGGCCGTGCGCGCACGTGCATCAGGCGACTGCAGCACCTGCTTGAGCAGTCCAACATCCACCGCATTGTGCCACTGATGCACCCAGAGCGCCTCGGTCCG
>JBBRHH010000152.1:0-11285 GCA_038222915.1 Tepidisphaerales bacterium | reverse complement strand
CGTCTTACATCCGGGAGAAGAAGAAACTGGATGCGGATGAGGATGCGATTGACAAGCTGGATGAGCAGATCAAGACGCTGACTGGGAAGGTGGAGGCGCAGCGGAAGGAACTTGAAGATTATTTGAATGGGTTGAATGTGGACGATAAGTAGTCGAAACAGGCATCGGAGGATTGAAATACGCGCTACGAATACCCCGCCCGAACCGGCGGGGTATCTCGTTGAATGCCTAAACACCCGCGCTTTTCAGAAGTAAAAGATTGGTACAGGGGCGCATCTGAAAATCCAACGAGGACCGCCGATGAAAAACAAACGCTGTCTAACCCTCCCGCTTCTCACCCTTCTTCTGCTGTCCACCGCACGGGCTGACACGGTTACCAATATCAAGGTGCAGCCGGACAAGGCGCCGGATTGCAGCTCGTTGAAGTCGATCATTGAGACGATTACGCGCGACTGCAAAACCAACGATGAGAAGGCGATCGCGATCTACAACTTCTGCATGCTGACGGAATATCACCGGGCTTATCCGACGGAGCCGGGCGGCGTGCCTTCGCTTAAGGTGATCAACTGCTATGGGTGGAGCCTTTGCGGCGGGTTGCACACGGTGGAGTCGGCGCTGTGGATTGAGGCCGGCTGGGAGCATCGGTATGTGGGGTGGAATGGGCATACGACCGTGGAAGCGAAGTATGACGGGCGCTGGCATTATCTGGATACGTTTCTGAAGTTTTATGCGTGGATGCCGGATGGGAAGGGAGGCCGGACGATTGCGTCGGAGGATGATCTGACGAAGAATTCGGATGCGCTGATCAAGGACGTGTTCGTGCTGGATAAGGGGCGGGGGTGTGTTTATGCGAAGGACAACCAGTTTGTGATGAACGGGGAGCATGCCAACTGGCGGGCTCCGGCGTTTCTTTCCTGTGGCGATACGATTGAGGGGACGATTTCCGGGCTGAAGACGCATCATGTTTCGGGGCCGAGCGATGGGTGGGCGGGGATCAATCACTCGACCGGGAGCTATCCGACGGAAGTGGATCTGACGCCGGGCTTGGCGCTGACCAATACTTGGGATGCTGTTGAAGGGGCGTGGTATTGGGCCAATGAGAAAGTCGCTCCGGCGCACACCTGTCCGGGATTTAAAGATACGCGGAACGATCCGGCGTATGGCCTGATCCTTGAGCCGTATATCAATGCGAGCAAGGCGCGGAGCTTTGGCACGGGGATGATAACGTTTTCGCCTGATTTTTCGTCTGACGCCGTGCTGAAGTCGTTTACTTCGACGGACAATGCGAAGTTTGCGGATGGGGGATTGGTTCCGGTTGATGCGTCGAAGCCGGGGACGGCGCTGATCAAGCTTGCTTCGCCGTATATATTGACGCGGGCTTCGGGGGAGGCGGCCGGCGCGGACCTTGTTGAAGTTTCGGTGGATGGTGGGAAGAATTACAAGGCCGCGGATTTGAAGGAGTTTACGCCGGCGGTGAAGGGGCAACTGGCAGCGCTGGTGCGAATCAGCTTTAAGACGGCGCTGAAGTCGGTGCACATCGATATGCTGGTGCAGAACAATCCGGGGTCGCTGCCTTATCTGTCGCCGGGCAAGAATGTGGTGGCGGTTTCTATCGGCGATCCGAAGGAGTTGGGGGACAATAAGCTGGTTGTGACGTATGCGTACAAGCTGGGATCGCGGACGAAGTCGTTTGACCAGTTGTGCGATCAGGGGAAGGAAATTGCCCGACAGCACAATGCGAAGTGGTCGGATACGGTGACGTACGTGCAGAAGACTTTTACGGCCAAGGACCTGCCGGCCAAGCTGGAAATTGATTGCCCGACGCCTAAGGGCGAGTATGCGGTTTATCCGCGGATGATGCTGGTTCGGCGGGAGATTATTTCAGCGAGCGCGAAGCCGCTCGCGCTGCCGGAAGGGGCGGTTGCTGCGAAGCCGAGCGCGGCCGATGAACTGCAGACGCTGCCCAATCCGTTTTTGATTGGGACGGAAGCACCGCAGGCGATCAAGACGCGGGCGGTGAAGACGACGCAGATTCCGCTGGAGTACATTCAGTACTGTGATGAGAAGGGCGCGATTGCGGAGACGGGGCAGATTGCGTGGCCGAAGATTGACGCTGAGAAGGGGAAGGTGATTGAGAGCGCTGTGTTGATTGGCGGGGAATTGAAGAATCTGCCGAGCAAGGGGATCGCGGCGGCGCGGCTGATCATTCCGGTTGTGCAGGGGCACAACAAAGCGAATGCGAAGATCGGCGCGGTTTTTCTTGCCAGCGCGATTGAGAAGGGGAAGGCTTGTGATTTTAAGAATCTGGACCAGACGGCGGGATCGGTGATTGTGCCGATTCAACCGGCGGGCGCGGCGGAATATAAGCCGGCCAAGCCTTTTGCGATTGATGTGACGCATCAGGTGAAGGAGATCGCGTCCGGGGCCGCTAAGTTTAATGGGGTGGCGGTGCGGATTCTGCCAGACCGGGGGGTGGATGATGGGTATACGGTGCGGTGCCTGATTTCGAATACGGATAAGGTTGTGCTGGAGGTGGACACGTTTGCGGAAGACGCGGCTGCGGCCAAGTAAATCGCGGGGATGACAAATGACAGCCGGCCGGCTTTTTCAACTTACGACGCGTTGCACGACGCCGGAGCCGACGGTTCGGCTGAACGTGAGCCGAGGGCCGCGGTGAGAGTCGTCTTGCCATGGTCGATATGACCGATGGTGCCGACGTTCACATGCGGCTTGGTGCGCTGGAACTGCTGCTTTGCCATGTTGGACTCCAAAGTGGAAACCGCGGCCGAGATGGTCGGCCAGCCACCGCCGTCACGTGACGGGCGGAAGATAATGATTCATGAACAATGCACCGGGGAGGACTTGAACCTCCAACCCGCTCCTTAGAAGGGAGCCGCTCTGATCCATTGAGCTACCGGCGCTTGTATGTTTCCGGGACAGTTCTTTCGAATTGCCATAGTGTTACCTCAGTCAGACTGCGCCCGGGCGGCGGCGCCGTTCGAGATCACAAGCGCGACTGTAGTAAATACAGTCAATACAAGAACGATTGCGCCGGCGAGGTTTGAAGCCCCGGCCGCCACACGAAACGTGGAACGCCGAACGAACCGCCAGACGGTCAGGCCGCGTCGTTTTCCCGGTAATAATTGATGAAAGTCTTATCGCCGGGAGGAACTCCCGGCCGGAACAGCTGGGAGTCAGTGATGTACGCGCAAGCCTGACGCAGCGCCGTACAATCTGGGCGATGAATCAAGTAGCGATTTTGATAGACTCGATAGCTGCATATTAAAATCCTGTATCAGCCATTATAGACCACTGCTGTTAATAATGCGGTAACTATAGACGAAACGCAAGCGAAGAAATATTGCATCGTCATCTTCGATACACTTATGCAAGCTCGACACGCATAGAACCACTGGCACTAATCCTAGTCTTCCCGCTGCATGGAGATTTCAAATCTATTGATGCGCAGCCCGCGGAATAAGCACATCCTTCAACAAGTTCCTCCCCCTGTCGCCGAGGACTGACGTCCTCTGGCGAACATTTGGCTGCTGAGGCTTGGGCGATGTCGTTCGGGCAAGCAGTAACCCAGAATCTGGGCACCACATTGCCCAGGAAGGACTCGTCATGTTTCGATTCACACGCTGGATGGCTACGGGCGTCTGCACGCTCGGCCTCGGAATGTCCCTCACGGCTGTCAGCTGCGCCGAGCAGACGCCCGCTCAGGTGAAGGCGGATGACAAGAAGATGGACATCATTGAAACCGCGACCGGACCCGGGATGGAGAAAGTGACCACGCTGGTCGCGGCAGTGAAGGCGGCGGACCTTGTGGATGCGCTGAAGGGGAAAGGGCCGTTCACGGTCTTTGCGCCGACGAATGAAGCCTTTGCGAAGCTGCCCAAGGGGACGGTGGAAGACCTGCTCAAACCGGAGAACAAGGAGAAGCTGAAAGCCATTCTGCTGTATCACGTTCACGCCGGCGACGCGATCATGGCGAAAGATGTGAAGACGATGGAGCTGAGCACGCTCAACGGGAAGCCGTTGATGGTGACGGCGGGCGCAGACGGCGTGATGGTCAACAACGCGAAGGTGATCAAGACCGACGTGGTCTGCAGCAATGGCGTTATTCATTGGATCGATACGGTCGTCCTGCCATAACGGCGCGACTACAGTCGGACTCGTTTTCGAGCTGCGCACCCATCGGGCTTCACAGAGAATTCTGTGAGGCCCGACGCCGTTTGTGAAAGGATCTGAACGGCCGGCCGAAACTTGAATCGGCACCGCAGGCATTTCGTGTGTCGCCGCATTCCGCTCAGTGGAGCGTGATGCGTTCTTCCGTGCTGAATTGTGGAGGCCAGATGGCTGAAGATAAGATTCTTGTGACAGGAGCAACGGGCGCGACGGGTGGCGGCGCCAGTGATTGCCTGGCTGGTTACGCGCGGGCGATTGGGGATGAGGTTGCGCTGATTTGGAACTTACTTGGGCTTTTTGCGCTGGCGAATGTGGTGACGCGTTCGGTGTTGTCGGCGCCGGGGCTGCTCAACTTCATCCATGCCGAGACGCCCAATCGGATGATGGGGATGTTTCCGTACCTATTTATTCCGGCCTCTTTTGTTCCTCTGGCCGTGGTGCTGCATGTGGTTGCAATGCGGGCGATCGGAATTGCGCTGCAGCAGGATCGGTGAATGGCGGGACATCAATATTCGAAGACAATGCTGGTTACGATGCCCCATCGAAGGTCATCGCGGGCTCCGCTGTCGATAGGGAAGACGTAGCCGATGCCGAGCCGCGGCTGTACCAGGCCCCAGGAGTGCAGGTCGATCCTGACGCCAGCGACGCCGTTTAACATGTTGTGGCCGTTGGCGCCGCGGTTCATGCCGCGCTCGCCGCGTAGTTCGAAGAGGGGTGTCAGGCGGGTTGTGCCGGGGATGTTGAATTGTTCGCGGTCGATGCTGTAGCCGAAGGTCGCGCCGTATTCGAGGGTTTGTGTGCCGCCTTCCTGCGGGCCGATCAGGAACGACAAACCCAGGTTGGTCTGGACGCTGAAGTGTTCTCCGATGCGAACGGCCTGCGATAGCTGCGGGACAATCTCCGTATCGTGGCTGAGCCGGGTTTTTGTCGGCACTGACAGTTCCAAAGCGGCGACCAGGGAGTAATCGAATTGCCGGTCGGGGGACACGTACTGGTAGATCGGATGCCGGGCGGCGAACTCCACGTTGCCGAGGCCCTCGGATCGTTCGTGCATGACGCGGCCGGTTGCGTCGTCGCGCACGGCTTGGCGATCGTTGCTGTAGGGGAGTTCGATTTCGAGGGTGAGGAGGCCAACGGCGTACTCAACTTCGGCCTTTAGTGCGTTGCTCTGCAGGCCTCTTCGCTCGGTGTGGAGATAGTCGAGACGTATCTCTCGATCAACGTCCACTTCCGGATTCAGGAGCGGTTCGGGGAACCAATATTTTCCGTAGATGCTGTGATGGTCGAGGAGACCGCCGAAATATCGCGTGTTGATTTCATCCGCCTGGGCAGCGAACTGAGCGGCAGTTGCGAGGAGGCCAGCCGCAAGGAAACCACCGAGACACTTCGACATATTCATCCTTCTGAAAACCCTTCAGACGAGCGCGATTCCAATGTACACGCGTAGACCGTTGTGGTGTAGAGCAAGGTCAACGTCATCGCGAGGAGGCACCAACTGGCGCCGCCAATTCCAAACCAGAAGTGTTCGGCGGTGCGCCAATGCATGTCGCCCGGCGGAAACAGGAGGCCGGCGAGCAAGATGGCTGTCGCGATCGCCAGGGGCGTGCGCGAGAGTGAGCGCGTGGCCTGGGATGGGCGCGGAACGATGAGCAATGCTCCAGCCAGGACGCTGACGAAGACCACGAGCACCAGATGACGGGTGTTGGTCTGCGGGCTGAAGATGAGGGCAGCAGCGATGAGGGTGGCCCATTCGACGGTGACGAGGGCGCGATAGGGCTGCCGACGGCGCTGGCCAACCGGACCTGGCCATCGTAGGAAGGGCAAGCCCACGCGACGATACATCGATACGCTGGCAGCCAGTGTTGCGACCGCCAGGGCGGCCGTGGCGAACAGTGCGCGGCGATTGTGTGATCCGTCTGGACTGAGCCAGCGTGCCAGCGCGCTGGTGATGGAAACGCTCAGCATTCCGGCGAGCTCGTGAACGGAGGCGGCCTCGACGTGCACGTTAACCCCGGCCATCTGGAGCATGCCGCTGTAGGCGATCGACAATTGGCGCAGATTCTCGTGCCAGCCGGATAGCGTTGCTGGGAGGAGGGCAAATCCAATCGCGGCCGCGGCAAAGGCGATCAAGACGCGCCAGCGGCGACGGACCATGAGGTAGGGCACGAAGATCAGGGGGAGATATTTGATGTTCACTGCAAGGCCCAGTGCTAGACCAGCCAGAGCCGGCCGATCCTCGAGAAAGCGCAGGGCGAGCGTAAACATCAGCAGCATCAGGGCGTTGGTCTGAAACATGTGGAGTTCGCCGTTGATCTTGTCGGCGGAGAGGAGCGACGCGAACAACATGACGCTTGCCACGGTGAGACCGTTTCGCGGGAGGCTGAGGCGGCGAAGCACCTCACGCGAGCCAACCAGGAGGGAGAGGAGGATGCACAGCAGGTTGATGGGGAGGATCGCCAGTGCCGCGCCGTTTTCGGAGAAGTTTGAAATCGGCACGTAGAGAAAGGCCAGGAGGGGCGGATAGATGTAGCCGTGATGCCAGGACTGGTATGGATCGCGATGCAGCCGCAACGCCTCGGCCGCGTAGTAGAAATGCCTGAAATCGCTTAAATGACCCAGGCGTGCGCGGTGGATGCATTGCAGAAAGAAGTAGAAGAACAACGCACCAAGCGCAGCGCAGACCAGTCCAAGGTGGATCTGGTACATGCCATCGCGGTCGGACGTTGCTGGAAGTGCCGCAGCGCCATTTATCATAGGAGAGTTGCCTCCAAGCATGCTCTACGGCACATGGCCGTCGAGCGCGGAATGCTCTGTAGATCGCGCAGTTCCCCGGCTTTCTACTTTAATGAGATGTATAATTAGTGAAACAACATGACGAGCCTATGATGGTCGCTGTGTTGAAATGATTTTGGTTTTGGCCATCATCTTATCATCATCATTCCGAACAATGGAACCAGGGATATCAATCTTTGTCCAAAGCGACATCGGCCCAATAGAAGGGATGGTCCGACACGGCGTTGTCTTCGATTCCTGCCTTCACGCAATGCAGGCCACGCAGGAAGATCCAGTCGACATGCCCGGCGCGGTCCTTCTCCGGAAGCGTTCCAATCGCGTCGATGACGCCGGCCATGTATTTCAGCTTGGTGATCTGCGGATCTGCATCGCTGATGTTGAAATCGCCCATGAGAATGGCCGGGGATTCCAGGGACAGAAACGTTGAGATCGCCTCTGTAAGCTCCTGGGCGTGGTCTTTGTGTTTGCCCAGATGCGTTACAACGACGCGAAGCATTTTATCGCCCAGCGCGAGTGTACTGACGCTCATATTTCTGTTGCTGAGCGCGTGCGGTGGTGAGATCTGCGTCCGCTGCCAGTGTGTGACGGGAAGGCGGCTCAGGGCGGCATTTCCGTAGTCATCCCGCCACCAGCGGCGTTCGGTGGGGAAGAATTCCCACAGCATTTCCATTTTTTCGCCGAGGATCTGTGCCTGATCGCGCGCTTCGGTCAGACTGCTGCCTTTCACTTCCGTCAGACCCAGAAAATCGCACCCTTTCATCTGGGCCGCGGTTCGGTTGAGGTCGACTTTCCCGTCGCCTCCCCGGCCGCCATCAATGTTGAAGGTTCCGACCCGCAGAGTGGTCCTGAAGGTGCTGGCTGTGCCGGTGGCATTTCCCTGAAATGAGCCACCGGTGGCCGACCCGGTGGGCGTTCTGCGTGCGCCAATGTAGGCAGTCAGGCCGACGGCGATCGCGACGGCAAGGAGAACCAGTCTTCTGACTCTGCGTGATCGAACTGCAAGGGGATGACGTGTATCGGTTATCGTTTTTGGCAAATGACGCTCACAAATCGAAATATTGGTTCATCGTCAGCGTATCAACCAACAATGACGCCTTCGTGATCGAACTAGTTTCAATTGTGTGAGACCAAAGGACGACGTCCAGCATGTGGAAGCCCGATGCCAACTTAAATGAACTTCACGAGTAACAGGTTTTAGTATGACAGATCACAGTGCGATTTAATTATGTTTGATTACAAGATAATGTCAGACGCGGATTGGCTATCTGCTGGCACCTATTTATAAAGCGTTGCGGAAAACGGAAACGAGGTTTTTGGAATGACAGCATTGCCCCTGGAACGTGAACGCCTGGACATCGCCAGCAAGGTGCCGCCCGTCACGATCGTATTCTGGCTGATCAAGATTTGTGCGACAACGGTCGGCGAGACCGGCGGTGACGCGGTCTCCATGACGCTCGGCTGGGGCTATGCCCTCAGCAGCGCGCTGTTTCTCGCGATCTTCCTTGTCGCGGCTACTTCGCAGATCGCAGCGAAGCGCTACCACCCGTTCATCTACTGGGCGGTTGTCGTGGCCACCACGACCGTGGGCACGACGATGTCTGATTTCCTCGATCGCACGGCCGGCCTTGGCTATGCGTGGTCTTCCCTCATCGAATTCGCCGGCGTGCTTCTGGTCCTCTTCCTCTGGTATCGCACCACCCGCGTCATCCAGTTTGAAAATATCACCAGCCGTACCGGCGAGTGCTTCTACTGGCTGACGATCCTCGTCTCCAACACGCTGGGAACCGCCCTTGGCGATTTCGTCGCCGACGACACGGGCCTCGACCTGGGTTTCGCCCGCGGCGCGGCCCTCTTCGGCGGCCTCCTCGTCCTCATTGCCCTGGTCTACTTCTTCACAAAAATCTCTCGCGTCTTTCTGTTCTGGGCCGCGTATGTTCTCTCCCGACCTCTCGGTGCGACACTTGGCGACACACTTACCAAACCCCGCGATACCGGCGGGCTGAATCTTAGCCGTATCAGCTCGTCGCTTGTGATCGCCGGTGCGATGGTCGTGCTGATCCTGTTGACTTTGAATTGGAGACGAAGCGATCCTGATGCGGTACACAGGACGGCTCCGGACGTGGGCGGTAACCCAATGAACGGCTGAGGACCAGGCTCTGTCTGAAAACTCCGCGCGGGCGATGCTTGCGTCTTTCGACCGTGTGCTGCGTTGTTCCTCCTTGCCATATTTCCTCACCAATATGACTCGTCGTCACGCCTTGCCCACGGTCGAAAACCGCTGCGCCTCGCCGCGCTGGGAGTTCTCAGACAGAGCCTAGTTAACGCCGGGATTTATCGTGATCCGGCGGCAACGGTGACACAACGTGCTTCAGCTGCCTCTTAAACTTCGAGAACAGGGTTGGATTCAGTGCCTGCTTTACGTGGCCGAATGGTCGCATGCCGGGCCAGACTTTTCGCATGGACGTGAGGTCGAGTGGTTCGAAGGTGCGGATTGAATTCACCTCGAAGTGGAGTTCGCCGCCGTGTCCAGCGCGGGGTTTTTCGAATTTTTCGTCGCGCCAGAAGACGGCGCTGGCAATGATGCGGGCCTGGAATTGAAACAGCACAACGGTTCCGGGGACGGCCTTGAGGCCGACGGCGCGGTAGCGAAATCTTCCATCGCATGCGGGCAAGTCGCGGAGGAAGCAGCGGGTTTGAACCTGTTGGATGGTGAGGCCGCGAAAGCCGGGGATTTTGTCGCTCATGGGGAGGATTCGCACGCCGGGAGTTTCTCGTCGCATAGGTTGCCGGATCATATCAGGGGAAATCCGGCTAGCGGCGGCACGTGCAGGGCGGGCGTCGGCTGAGCATTTCGCGCGGCCTGGTCTACAGACGCACTTTGCGGCTGTCGGGGCGGAGGGCCCATGAGGCGACGACGATGCCGAGCAGAATGATTGGCGTTATTATTTTGGCTATTGGGTCACCCACCGCGGCATGGGAGAATGTTGCGCCGGTGAGATCGAAGGCCATGCCGGCGTAGGCCCATTCTTTGAGTAGTGCTGTTCGGGGGAGAAGGATGATAGCACCGCCGAAGACCTTCCAGACGCCGAGGATGACCATGAAGTAGGCGGGGTAGCCGAGGTGCGTCATGCCTTGGAGGGCGGGTGCGGGGCGGAGTATGTCGACAATGCCGCCGGAGAGGAAGATGAAGGCAGTGAGGCCGGTTGCGATCCAATAGGTGATAGCTCGCTTGTTCATGCACATCCTTTGTTTTGAGATTCGATTGGGACGCGTTTAGTTCGACGACGGATTCTGCACATAAGCCTGGAGCAATGCCAAGAGCCATGGCCAGCCCTGATATCGGCCGCGGGTGGTTTCGCTTGTGAAACCCGAGTGGGTTAATCGCACGAGGGTGGTTGTGCGGTCCTTCTCCTCCAGGTCGAAACGAACCAGCGTGGGGGGTTCATTTTGCTGGCCGTCGTCAAGCCAGGTGAATTCGAGCAATCGCGGGCTGTCGATGGTGCGATATACGCCTTTGAGCGTGAAGGTCAGGCCGCCCGTGCCGGTGCCGGACATGAGCCACGCTCCGCCTGGCCGGAGGTCGGATTCCATGTGGGTTGCCTGGAATTTTCCGGGCGCTCCCCACCATGCGACGCGCTGGGCCGGATCGACCAGAGCTGCAAATATCCGCTCGGCCGGGGAGTTGATGGTGATTTCCTTGACGATTGCACTAGCGGCTGAAGTCATGTTGCTTCTCAGGTCTAACCGTAACCGAATGGTTACCATTAATGTAACCATGTGGTTATGCTCAGTCAAGCTGGGGGTTCAGGGAAGTTATCTGGGGCGAGCAACACGAAATCGCTTGTCGTTGGTATCTTTTATGTCGCTGGGCGGGGTGATACATTCCTGCCCGGCAAACTCTAACTGACGGGAACCATGAAGACGAAAATATTGATCGCGGCACTCTCGGTTGGCCTGATGACGACAGCGCATTTTGCGATGGCGGCGGACGCCCCGCCGGCGACGCGTCCGGCTCAGTCCAAGTCGAATGGGCGGGATCCGCATTCGCCGGGGTATGTGGAGGCCAAGGAGTTGGCGGATGGGGAGGTACCGGCGGCCGACGCGGACGGGAACTTTATTGTTGGGCCGACGCACAACAAGGCCGCGGAGATGAGCGTGCAGGGGGCGGTGCCGCAGGGCACGGTGTCGACATTCACGATGAATTCGACGGACAGCAAGATTTATCCGGGAATCGCGCGTGAGCCCAAGACTTTTGGGACGTGGGACGCGGCCGACCCGGATAAGCTGGTCGTCACCACGAGCCA
>JBBRHH010000151.1:0-11347 GCA_038222915.1 Tepidisphaerales bacterium | reverse complement strand
CGGCCGGTGATGCTGAGGGATTCGTCTATGACGGGGAGCATTTTGAAGCCACCGGCGGCGTAGTCACGGCGATAGAGGATGGCGATGGCGAGGAAGTGGGGCATCTGCCAGAGGAAAAGGATACCGAAAAGAGTGAGGGCTTCGGCAGAGAGAGCGTTGTGGACGGCGGTGAAACCCATGACCGGCGGGATTGCGCCGGGGATTGCGCCGACGACGGTGTTTAGTGTGGAGTAGCGCTTCATCGGGGTATAGATGAAGGCGTAGCTGGCGAGGGTGGCGAAACCGAGGAGGGCGGTGAGCGGATTGACGAGGAAGAAGAGGATGGCGACGCCGGAGAGGCCGAGGGCGATGGAGAAGAGGAGGGCGTCGCGCGGCGCGATGCGGCCGCCGGGGAGGGGGCGGTCGGCGGTGCGGGGCATGAGGCTGTCGAGGCCGCGCTCGATGTATTGGTTTAACACGCTGGCCGAGGCTGCGGTCAGGGCGGTGCCGATGAGGGTTTGAATCAGGCGAAGGTAGTCGAGGGAAGTGCGGACGGCCATGTAGTAGCCGACGGCGGTGGTGACGACGACGAGGAAATTCATCCGCGGCTTGGTGAGCTCGTAAAGGTCGTTGGCGCGCGAATGTTCGCGGGGCGCGGCGAGAATTTCGACCGCCGCGGGGGCTGAAGCGAAGCTGAAAATTTCGGGAGGCGGTTTCATGCGGAAAGGGGCCTGAATCCTTCCTTTGGATAGTCGGCGTGTTGGCGGTCCTGAGTAGATAATTTGGAGGGTTGCAGCGTGACGGCGAGGGCGGCCAGGTGATTGGCGCGGACGGCGAGGACGAACGTAGTGACCAGAACGAGCGCGCCGACGGCGACGTGGGCGCTGGCGATGTCGGCGGGCTTCCTGAGAAGGACCGTCAGCGCGCCGAGGGTAAGTTGGGTGAGAATTAGGGCGATCAGGAAAATGGCGGGGCGAAAGAGGGCCTTGTTTTCACGATGCCGGAAGGCAACGCGTGTTACCACTGCGGCGACGAGCAGTGTGACTAAAATCGCGCCGATGCGGTGGGCGAAGTGGAGCCAGATCTGGGCGAGGCTGACAGGGTCCATGTCGAGCGTGTGAATGCGGAAATTGTTGGCGCTTGCGAGGGCGTGGTCGGAGTTGGGGGGGAGGATTTGGCCGTAGGAGAGGGGGAAGTCGGGAATGGCGAGCCCGGCCTGGTAATGGCGCATGACTGCGCCGGCGATCAGTTGGACGAAGATAATAGCTGTGGCGAAGAACGCGAGTCGCGCGAGGGATTTGGTCGGGACGCCGGCGCTCTTGGCGGTTGACGCATCGTTCCACCAGCGCGAGGTGACGAGGACAACGAGTGCGGTGAGGCAGAAAAAGGCCTGGGCGACGCACGCGTGGACAATGGCCAGGTCGAGCTTGATCAGTCGAACGCGGAGGCCGCCGAGAATGCCTTGAATGAGCACCATGCTGAGGGTGGAGGCGGCGAGGAGCCGGATGGAGCGGCGTTTGTCGGTGAGGAAGGCGACGGCGGTGAGGATGATGCTGAGGACGCCGACGAACGAAGCGTAAAGGCGGTGGGTGTGTTCGTAGAGGATGCCGCCGACCCAGAAGCGGGGCGGAAAGAGGAACATGTTGTAGCCGTAGCTGTTGGGCCAGTCAGGTACGGACATGCCGGCCTGGTGGCTGGTGACGAGGCCGCCCAGGAAGATGAGGGGGAAGGTGGCGATGCAGAGGACGAGCGCAGTCCAGTGGAGGGGGGCGTTGTAGCCCTGTGCGAGTTGAGGATGTTGCGGCGTTGGTTGCATAGCCCGGCTTCAAACATTCTTGTAGCACCGATACTGATCGCCAATGAGGCAAATCGACGCACGCGGCGGTTAGTGTCCGCCGCCGATCTGGTTTGCGACTTGCACGTATTTTGTCTGCGGTAGAAAATCACCTTCGACGAGCGGCGAACTGTATTCGTAAGGCCCGTGGTGCACGACGGGAACGGTGATGAAATTGCCGTGGGGCGGCGGGCTGGTGGTGTCGTTCCATTCCAGCGTGGTGGCGTTCCATGGATTCGCGGGTGCTTTTTTGCCCCAGATCCAGGAGCCGAAGAAGTTGATGATGATGAGGATCTGGGCCGCGCCCAGGACGAGGGCGCAGTAGGTCATGAACTGATTCATACCCAGGAAATGAGAGAAGGAGTTGTAGTTGAGATAATCGTGCAGTCGGCGGGCCATGCCGTTGAGGCCGAGAATGTGCATGGGGAAGAAGACGAGGTTCATGAAGATGAAGGTGAGCCAGAAATGGATCTGGCCCATGCGGTCGTTCATCATCCGGCCGAACATTTTCGGATACCAGAAATAGATGGCGGCGAAGACGCCCATGATGGAACCGCCGAAGAGGACGTAGTGAATGTGGGCGATGATGAAGTAGGTGTCGTGGATGTGGACGTCGACGGGGGTGGAGGCCATAAAGATTCCGGAGAGGCCGCCAATGGTGAACATGCTGACAAAGCCGAGTGCGAAGAGCATGGCGGAAGTAAAGCGGATATTGCCTCCCCAGATGGTGCCGAGCCAGTTGAAGACTTTCACGGCCGACGGGATGGCGATGAACATGGTGCTGACGGCGAAGGTGGTGCCGAGGGTGGGATTGAGGCCGGCCTGGAACATGTGATGGGCCCAGACGACAAAGCCGAGGAAGGCGATGGCGGTGAGGGCGTAGATCATCGGGCGATAGCCGAAGATGGGCTAGCGCGCGAAGACGGCGATGATGTCGGAGACCATGCCCATGGCGGGGAGGATCATGATGTAAACCGCGGGGTGCGAATAAAACCAGAACAGGTGCTGGTGAAGCAGCGGGAAGCCGCCGCCGGCGCTCCAGCCGTTGGGGGAGGTGACGATCTTGCCGCCAAAGGTCCAGCCGGATGGGATGAAGAAGCTGGTGAGGCGGAGATGGTCGAGGAGGTTGAGCACCAGGGCGCTGGCGAGGACGGGGGTTGCGAGCAGGACGAGGATGGCGGTGATGAAGAGGGACCAGACGGAGAGTGGCATGCGGAACATGGTCATGCCAGGGCAGCGGAGTTTGACGACGGTGGTGAGATAGTTGACTGCACCCAGGAGGCTGGCGAAACCGAGCAGGGTGAGGCTGAGGAACCAGCAGGATTGGCCGTCGATGGCGACGAACTGGATGCCTTTGGTAACGAGAAGTCCGCCGATGCCGCAGAGGACGACGGAGAGTGCGAAGGCGCCAATTTTGGAGCCAAGGTTGATGTAGTAGGTGCAGATGTAGGCGAAGGAGCAGAAGCTGGTGATGAACAGCATGATGAGCGGCGTGGCCGGCCAATTGCCCTGCCAGCCGGCCGAGGCGCTGCCGATGCGGAGGAACGAGACGAGTTGTTCGAATAGACCGTTGGGCGCGACGAAGGACGGCACGGAGGGCAGCGCGCCGGAGCCGCCGGCAATGAGGAAGCTCAGAGGCGGATAGCTGGTCCAACCGGCCTGTGGCGGGCCGCCGGGCAGGAAGAAGCCGGCCATCATGATTGCGCCTGGGATCAGGGAGAGCCAGAAGGCCAGGCCGTTCATGAAGGGGAGGGCCATGTCGGCCGCGCCGATCATGAGCGGGATGAGGTAATTTCCGAAGACGCCGACGAGGATGGGGATGATCGCGAAAAAGATCATCAGCGTGGCGTGCATGGTGAAGACGGTGTTGTAGAAGTCGGCGGGCATTTCGCCGTCGGTCCAACCCAGCCAGTTTGCCAGGAACGGAAGGGGATGAAAGGTGCCGGCGGGAACGTGTCGAATGCTCGGCCAGGCGAGTTGCCAGCGGATAACCAGTGCAAGGATGCCGCCGACGAGGAGGAAGAAGAGGCCGACGAGAAGGAACTGGATGCCGATGATCTTGTGATCCGTGGAGAAGATGTACTTCTTGAGGAAGCTCATCTCCGGATGGACGGCGTGGTCATTGCCGGCGTGAAACTGGGGGATCAGAGTTTGAGGAGTGGCTGCCATATTGGGTCATTTCAAAGGTGCAGTGTCAGCGGTCGACGCCACCGCGGGCTGTGTCGTGGGCGCGACGTAATAACGGTTGATGAAGAGCTCGTAGTCGTGCTGCGAAAGGACATAGAAATCGCCGCGCATAGTATCGTGGTTTGCGCCGCACAACTGCTCGCAGACGATTTCGTAGGGATGGACGACCACTTTCAATTTGGTGAACCCGGCGGTGATCAGATCCTGCTTGAGTTCGGGCAGCACGGAGGCCAACTGATCATCCTTTACGTTGGCGAATTGGATGCCGTCGCGGGCGGCCACGCGTTTGCGGGCGGCCTTGTTCAGATCATCCATGTTGCGCAGCAGCGATGTCTTATGTTTCTTGTCGTGCGGTTCCATGATCTGGTATTCGCTGGGATTGCCGGTGAACTTGTAGTTCTTGTTGTCGTCGGTTGAGGCGGTCTCCTGATTGAGCCAGATGGGCATGTTGACTGGGAAATTCGCATCGCTGAGGTTGAATTCCTGTGTGCTGACGGCTTCCTTCCTGATGGTGAAAGGGATGAGGCCGCGCATGCCGGGGACGGCGTCGAGCTTGACGCGGAAGTTGGGGAGGAAAAAGTCGTGGATGACGTCCCGTGACGTGAGGTAGATGCGAACGGAGCGTTCGGCGGGGACGATCACGGCGCGGGCGGGCGTCTGTGGGTCGTCGTCTTCAGCGTGCGGGCTGGCGAGGTCTTGGCCGAGCGGGTTGGCGGCAACCCAGGCGTTAACAAAGTCGACGGAGTCACTGGGACGGGTGGCAGCGGGGCCGGCAACCTCGCGGAAATTCTCCGAGCCTTTTGGCCAGCGCTTGTCCGTTAGCTTCGGGTAGATGAGGTATTGGCCCAACTCACCATCGTGGCCTGGATAGACCACATTCCATTGAAACTGCTCTGCGATCACGAGGATGCTGGCGGGATTTTTGTCGGTTTCGTTGCCGTAGCGGAATTCGTTCCAGGAACGAATGCTGACCAGAACGAGCACCGCGAAGATGATGGCGGGGATGACAGTCCAGACGATTTCCAGACGGGTGTGGCCGTGCAGGAAGACAGCTTTGCGGCCGGGCTGCTCGCGATATTTGATGGCAAACCAGACCAGCAGAACCTGCACGAATACGAAGACGAAGGAAGTGATCCAGAAGATCCACCAGAAGATCGTGTCGGCACTGTCGCCGTGGACGGCGAAGTTGGTGGGCAGGCCCCAGCCGCGGCCCCACCAATTGCTCGCCGGCTGAAGCTTTTTGGCTCCGAGCCAGAGCAGAGCGACCAGCGCCGCGGTTCCAAGCAGCGCCAGCAATCTTCTCCAAAGTACGGGTTTCACTTTTCGGCTACTCCTTGGAGATCATCCGATTCACGCACAACGATAAAAGAAGGAAGGGCGGCTATTCACCGCCCAACCTTTGTAGCTCAGCGATTTTTCATTTGTCGGAGCCGATTGCAAGTGCCATCGACGAAACGACAACGCAACGGCCGGTTAGTGTTAGTTGGCCTTTGCCGGAACGCACTTGTCGCACACCACATCCTTGGCGGTGCTGGCGAGTTGAGTATCTGTTGCCGGGTTGGCGGCGGCGGCGGGCTGCTTGACGGTAAAGTCAACTTTGCCCTTGCCGTCCTTGACGGTCACTTTGCCATCAGTCTTGCCGAAACGTTCCTGCCAGCACTCCACGTCGTATTCGCCGTCCTTAAGCCCGGCCGTGGGGATGCTGAATGCGCCGCTTTCATCGGTGACGGCGAAACAGGGGTGGTCGAAGACGGCGACGTACATGCTCATCCAGCCGTGGATGTCGCACTTGACGCGGACATACTCCGCGGCCTTGGGGTCCTTGAGTTTCTTGCCCGCTCGATCGACGTTGGGAAGCTGGATATTCTGCTCAGAGTTGAGTTCGCTCTTGGGGAGGGTGTGCACATTGTGCGCGAAGGGATCACCGTTTTTGGCGACAAGCTTTTGGCCGACCATGAGACCAATCACGTGGGGCTCGTACATGCACCCCTTCTGATCGATTACACCGTCGCCCTCAGGGGCCTTGAAGTTGCCCTTGGGTTCCTTGATGGAGACTACAGCGTTTTGAAGGTGGTTCTTGTCGTCGACCACGACGGTCTGTTCTTCAACCGGATCCGGATGAAGGGCGGCGCACTGGGCCGGCATCTGAATGGTCTTGGGCTTGGGGGCCTTGCCATCGAGAGTGACGGTGCCGGTCACCTGGGCGTTGCAATAAGTTCCGAGGCCAGCAACCAGGGCCGCGGCCGACAGCCATACACTTAGCTTCATAAGGTCTCCAGAAAATTCCTCTCCTGACTCAAACCCGCCTGTGTGCGATTGAAAGAACATCCTTCAACAGCAGGCTCGTGAGCGAGACGGCGACGCGATGCGTCCTATACAAGGAGGATTCAACTACCCCTCAATATCGCACGTGAAGCCAAAATGTTCATTTGGGCCCGCTGCGATGGCTGTTTCTTCAGGAAATCGCGCCTTGGGCCGTGATTTTAGGGTTTGAGCGTGGGGGAACAAGCAGGAAAGTACGCCTGCGTCAAAAATGCGCAGGGTTCTTTGCGGAGGTAAATTGCGCTTGTTATGGGAAGCAGCGACCTTACATAAACTCGCGGAGCCCGCCCGCCGATACAACCGTTAAGGATTGTGCAGGTTTCCCGATCATCAAAGGACGAATTCTATGCGTTACTTGAAGTGGACCATGTCGGCGATGGCGGTTGTTGCAGTGTTTGCCTCGGGTTGTGCGAAGGACTCAGGCAATGGCAGCATTGGCGGCATTTCGCGCGACGAAGCGAATCGGATGAACGCGGAACATTCGAAGTTTGAGCAGAGTGAAGATCCGCCGTTCACGCCGGCAACGCGGTATGCGGCCGGGCAGTTTGCTGAGAGCCAGGGCAATCTGCCGGTGGCAATTGAGCAATATCAGGAGGCGGTCAAGCTGGACCCGCATCACACGGCCTCTCTCTACCGCATTGGGGTTCTTGAGACACAACGCAAGAACTACGACAAGGCGATCGCCGGGTGGCAGCATTATGTGGAAGCGACGGGCGATGATTCGACCGGTTATAGCAACCTGGGTTTCTGTTTCGAACTGTCGGGCCGGCCAGAAGAGGCCGAGTCGGCATATCGGATGGGGATCGAGAAGGATGCGCGGAATCAGCCGTGTCAGATCAACTACGGGTTGATGTTGGCGCGGACCGGACGGATCACTGAGGCCACGATTCACCTGCAGAGCGTGCTGTCGCCGTCGCAGGTTCATTACAATATTGGATCAGCCTATGAGCAGGTGGGCAAACGCGAGCAGGCCCGGATTGAATATCGCAAGGCGTTGGAGCTTGATCCTTCGACGCTGGATGCGAAGACGCGGCTTTCGGCGTTGGATTAAGAGCCGGGATGGAGCTCAGGCGATTCGCCGGCGGCGGCGAATCGCCAACATTGCGGGGATCGCGAGAAGGCCAAAGGTCGTAGGTTCGGGGACTGCGGTTGCGACGGCGAGGGGATCACCTAGGACAACCTGTTGCCAGGAGATGTAGGGGACGCTGGTCCAAGCGGCTTCGGCCCAACTTAGGTTGTGGTGCGTGAACCAGTTGAAGGCGAGAACATCGGGATAGGCGACGGTGCCAGCGAACGGTTCATGAACGTTGCCGATACCGAATGTCCCGCCATCTGCTTCCCATTGTGACAACTGACCCTGGTCGCCACTTCCAGGTTGTCCACCGAACGCCGCTCCGTTGAAGCTCTCAAGAGTGTCGAACACTGCACCATTAACAAGCTGACCAGTGAATGTGTCGACGTACCCGCTTTGGTCCGCGCCGCTAAAGTTGCCACCATAACTTGCCAGGAAGGCAACAGGACCGGCTACATGCTGAGCAGTCGTGTCGGAAACAGATCCAGTTGCACCGATCAGGAAATGGTTGGCCGGATCAGTCGTTTGGAGATAATTGTATTGTTGATTGGTCCAGCCCGCAGCGGTGAATGTGTTGTGTGCATTGGTGTAAGTCCCACTGTCGATACCGGTCTGCCCCACCTGATTGCCGCCGACGATGGTAGTGGCATGTCCGTTTATGACGGTAGCATCCACAGTTGGTCGATAGACGACGTTTTGAGCCCTGGTGATCATCGCCACCACATCGGCGACGGAATTGCCATCGAGCCTCGTAGTCAGATAGAGGCTGCCTGCGGCGACGGTCGAACTATTGGTCGCCCCATCCTTGATGAACCACACCGGCGCGCCCCGGCTGCTATCCTGCGTCCAAGTAAGGTTATTGGCGTTCGCGATGTTGGTGCGGGGATAGAGAGCGGCGTTTGTCAGTGATGCGGTCGAGTTGAAATATGGATTCGCGACCAAGTTGTCGGCGTGCGAAGACATGCTGGCTCCCGTGCGGGAAGCATTCAAGTTTTGCCAAAGGAGAGCAACTTCGGAATCCACGGACGCAGAGGAAATTGTGCCTGCCGTGAGCCCCGCGTCGAACGGATTCACATTGTCTATGTCGTCAATCTGATGCGGGATACCCTTTGTCAGCGTGATATCTACAATGTTTTGCGCGGTAGCACCCTGGTTATTCGTCGTAAGGAAGGTTTGGATCTTTGACTGAATTTTGCTGGTGTAATCAGTGTAGGAAATATGTCCAGGTAAGAGAGTGGGGTCATTGAGGTCAAGGCCGACGACGTTTGGATGAAGAGATTTGTAATAATTGAAGATCGTTAGCCCATCTCCTTGCAAGCCGACCACGGGCACCGTGTGCTTATCCACTGCGGAGTTATAAACGATCAGCACTTGGCTTTCGGTCAGTGTGCCAAATGCTTGCCCTCCGAGACTAAAGCAGAGAAGAACCCCTGCGATATGCTTGCGATGCACCATCTTCGCAACCTTGTTTTAAACGAACCGGAATGCACGGGGCTTGAACAGCCGTACGAGGGAAACTCCGCGTCAGTAATATACAGCGGAAACACAACAGGGCAAAGCCGATTTAAATAGAATGTTAGTGCCGGGCGTACCGGCTCAAGTGTGGAGTTCGTGCACGCCGGGGCCTAGTGCGCGGGTCTCGCCGGAAGGGCTGATAAATTCGGCCTTTATGCCCTGCGGAAGCTCGATTCGGACAGCGAGTTGGTCCTCGGCAGCCTTTTCCCATTCGACGCGCACGTGGCCGAGCGGAGTCGGCACAACGCCGCGCGCGTAGTCGAGACCGGCCGGTAGCGGGGCGATTTGAATGTGTTTCCACGCGACGTCGACGGGAACCACGCCGAGAATCTGCTGGCTGAGGTGGTAGACGGGCGAGGCCGACCATGCGTGGCAGCGGCTTTCGTTTTTTGCGTCCCATATTTCCCAGAACGTGGTCGCGCCGCGTTCGATCATTGCGCCCCATTTTTCTCGGACCACGCCAATCACTTCATCGCGCAGACCGGCCTCGGCCAATGCTTCCAATACATAAGCATAAAAGAACGGAGATGCCGTGAGCACCTTGCCGCGTTTGGATTGCGCGGCCTTTAGCAAGACGTCCCGCGCAAGCGCCGCGTGCGTTTCGGGCTTGAGCCGCAGCATCATTGCCAGGGCGTTCATGTGCTGCGAAACCTCGTCGACCTGCGCATTGGCCTTGAGATCGAAGCCGTCTTTCCAGACCTTGTTTTTGGGATCCCAGAAATACTTCGTAATGGCGCTCGCCAGATCGCGCGCCTTGCGGACGTACGCGTCGGCGGCCGGATCCTTGACCACCTGGCAGATGGCGGCCGCCCAGCGCAGCGCTTCGAGATACAGAAGATTGAGCGGCCCGCACAGGTCACCGCGGTACAGCGTCTGCCAGTCGATGAAGAGCCAGTAGCCGTCGAACCCGCCGACTAGGCCGTCTTTCAGCTCATGGCGCGCAAAAAATTCCAGCACGCGGTGAAGCGCCGGCAGGCACTCGCGCAGCAGGTCCAGCTTTCCAGTGTGAAAATAGTAATCCCATAGAGAGCCGACCCAGACGAGCATGTAATCCGGCAACCTGTTGCTGGGGCAATCGGACGGCGGGTGCGAGTGGAGCGAGCCGTCGGAGGCCTGCGATTGCATGACCTGGCGGATGCCGCGCTGGAACAGGGAGACATCGCCGAACGAGTATTGGTTGGCCTTGAATTGCACGCGGGCGTCGCCCCACCACTGGGCCTGCTCGCGCCATGGACAATCGACGTAGGCGTCGAACATGCAGTAGCGCAATGTTTCGCGGCCGACCTGCCAGATACGATTGAACTGCGGATCGCTGCACTCGAAAGAGCCGAGGTCTTCGAGGCCGGCGTGAACCTGCCGCAGGGCAATGTTGCGAATACGCAGCGGCGCTTCGACGTTTCGGAAGACCAGCGTTGCGTACCGAAAGCCTTTGTAAAAGAACGGCTCCCAAGTCTGCGCGCCCGGGCGGCAGCGATAGCGATCGGCCGTCGCCTCTTCGCAATGCGTTCCGGGTGGGATCAACCTTGGGGCGTTGGTGGAATCGATGTCTTCGCTATAGAGAATGTCGATGATTTCATCGCCATGCGCTTCGGCAATGTCGAGCATGACGTGGCCGGCCCGTTCCTGGCCGAGATCCAGGACCGCCATCACGAAATTTCCGTCAGGCGGCGGCAGGACGGTTGTCGTTTCACCATCATCGCGCAGCATGGCGTCGGGTTTCTCGAGGAACGACTTATCGCGCTTTCGAGGTTCCTGTTCGGGAAGGTGATAAACGTCGGACGCGACCTTGTAGCCCCGGGCGTTTTCGCCGGTGAATTGTCCGATGATCGCCTGAAACTTCACTTCCTGTTGCGCGAGCAAAGGCACCGCCCGCTCTTCCATCTGAACCCAAGGATGGATGCCGTTTGGCCCGAGATTGACGGGCTTTTTCCAGCCGTTTTCTTCGGTGGCCTGAAAAGCCGGGAGCATCCAGTCACCCGGATCGGCATCGGCGTCGAAGTGCTCCTGAAAGCCGTTCTGAATGCTCAGCCGCACGGTGTCTTTGCGCCATCCCCGGGCGTCGCGGCAGAGCCAGCCTTCGGGCGTGTGCAGCGCCACGCGGTCGTGGCCGATGTCGATGACGCCGTCGATGATGACGCCGCTGGCGTCGCGATAGACGCTTTGAAATGTTGGAATGCCGAATTGGTGGGCGACGATGCAGATCGTGTTCTGGCCGGCTTGAAGAAAGCTGCTGAGATCCAGCGTGTCGAAGCTTTGAAACTGGGGATAGCTTCGGGCGGGGCCGTGGTGAACGCGCTGGGAGTTGACGTAGAGCGTGTAGCGGGCGTCGGCCGAGATGCGGACGGTGGCATTCCGCGGTTTGCTCGCCAGATCCACCACGCGGCGGAAATAAGCGTAATGGTTCCATGGGCGCGGCATATGTTTCCGCGTCCAGCACC
>JBBRHH010000150.1:0-11415 GCA_038222915.1 Tepidisphaerales bacterium | reverse complement strand
GAATGCTTCTCCCGGTCAGTTCTATGAAAACGTCTTCCAACGTTGGTCGGTGGACGTGGAGATCTTGTAGCGGGTTTTGCCGGGATTCGAGGAGGTGGACGAGGCCGATGATGGTTTGGCCTACGTTGGTGCTGGTGAGGTAGTAGCCGTTGCCGGTGTTGTCCGCTTTGTCGACCATTGGGATTTGGCGGAGGGTGTTTAGATCGATTGGGTTGGCGGCGGTGAAGGTGATTCTGGGGTGGGCCTTTGAGGCGGCGATCAGGTTCTGGGGGGTGCCTTCAGCGATGATTTGGCCGTGGTCGATGATGGCGAGGCGGTCGCAGAGTTGTTCGGCTTCTTCGATGTAGTGGGTTGTCAATAAAACTGTTTTGCCTTCGGCTTTCAACTGGCGGACCATGTCGTGGAGCTCGCGGCGGGATTGGGGGTCGAGGTTGGCGGTGGGTTCGTCGAGCAGGACGACTTCGGGGTGGCTGACGAGGGCGATGGCGATGGCGAGGCGCTGCTTCTGGCCGCCGGAGAGGGTTTCAAACTTCGCGCTGGATTTTTCTTCGAGGGAGAACTTCTTCATCAGCTCGCGCGGGTTGGCCGATTCGCGGTAGAAGCTGCCGAAGAGCTCGAGGGACTCGAGGACGGTGATTTTGTCCTGCAGGGAGGTGGACTGGAGTTGGACGCCGAGGCGCTCTTTGACTTCGCGCGGGCGGCGGGTGATGTCGAATCCGCAGACTTCGATGGTGCCGGAGGTGGGGGGGCGTAGGCCGCAGATGCATTCGATGGTGGAGGTTTTGCCTGCGCCGTTGGGGCCGAGGAGGCCGAAGATTTCGCCTGGGGCGACTTCAACACTGACGCCGCGGACGGCTTCGACCTGGCCGTAGGTCTTGGTGAGATTTCGGACGGAGACTTTTGGGGACATTGGGGAGAGAAGTTTAGCCACAGATGTGCACAGATGCACACAGATGAGAAAGTTGGGGGATGAAATTGAAGGAAGAGGGTCAGCGGCGTTTTGGCTTGATTTGCAATATGGTCGCCTATAATCTTCTTCGCTCCCAACCCCGCGACGTTGGACACGCGGCCGCGTTTGGCTGCTTTGTCCGTGCTCAAATGCATTTTTTTTGAACTACTGGTTGGAAAAGGAAAGTCATCATGGCATTGAAAGTTGGCATCAACGGTTTTGGACGCATCGGGCGTCTGGTTTTTCGGGCTGCGATCAAGAATCCGAACATTGAATTTGTCGGCATCAACGATCTGGTGCCGCCGGACAACCTCGCTTACCTGTTCAAGCACGACTCCACGCATGGCCTGTACAAGGGCAGCGTTGAGGCGAAGGAAGACGGGATCGTCGTGGACGGGAAGTTCATTCCGTGTTTCTCGGTGCGCAACCCGGCCGAGCTGCCGTGGGCCGCGCGCGAAGCGGCTTATGTGGTTGAGTCGACCGGCCTGTTTACCGATCACGCCGGCGCTTCGAATCACGTGAAGGCGGGCGCCAAGCGGGTTATTCTTTCTGCTCCGACCAAGGACGCGGAAAAGGTGCCGACGTTTGTTGTGGGCGTGAATCACACGAAGTTTGATCCTTCGAAGGACACGGTCGTTTCGAACGCAAGCTGCACGACCAACTGCCTGGCGCCGATTGCCAAGGTGATCGATGACAGCTTTGGGCTGGCCGAGGGCCTGATGACGACCGTGCACGCAATGACGGCGACGCAGCCGACGGTGGACGGGCCGAGCAAGAAGGACTGGCGCGGCGGCCGCGGCGCTCCGCAGAACATCATTCCGTCGTCGACGGGCGCGGCCAAGGCCGCTGCACTGGTGCTGCCGCAACTGAAGGGCAAGCTGACCGGCATGGCGTTTCGCGTGCCGACGCCGGACGTTTCGGTGGTTGATTTGACGTTTAAGACGGCCAAGGCGACCAGCTACAAGGAAATCTGCGCGGCCATGAAGGCGGCGTCCGAAGGCGACCTGAAGGGCATTCTGGGTTACACCGAGGATGAAGTGGTTTCGTCGGACTTCATCGGCGATACCCGCTCGAGCATTTTTGATGCGGGCGCGGGCATTGAGCTCAACGCGAACTTCTTCAAGATCGTTTCGTGGTATGACAACGAATGGGGCTACTCGAATCGGGTCATCGACCTGATGCTGAGCATGGCCAAGAAGGATGGGCTGGTGAAGTAAGTTCACGGCCGATTGATGAATTGTAAAAATGACGGAGCGCCGCTTGGCGCTCCGTTTTTTTGTTCCGCTATTTTGCCGTGCCTCGCGGCGTGATACGCTTTTGGCATGGATCAGGATTCAAATTCATCGGATGAGGAGAGGCCGGAGGTTTTGCATCCTTTGCCGGTGGTTCCGCTTGTTCCCGATTACGCGGGCGGAGAGGGGGAATACACACTGGTGACGCTGTGCAAGATGCCGCTGATGGAAGCGGAGATGGCGGCGGTCAAGCTGCAATCGGAGGGAATTCAAGTCACCCTAACGGATCGCATGATGGCTTCGACCGATCCGTGGGTGATCACGCAGGTGCGCGTTCAGGTGCGCGAGACCGACCTGGAGGAGGCGAAGGCGATACTGGCGCGGCCGGCCGTGGACGACGGCGAGGGGGAATATGCGGATGAGGAGTGGCGCTGTCCCAAATGCCATCGCAAAGACATCGAACTGCTGAAATTGCCCAAGGCCTGGCGGCAAGTCCGCAATGCGTGGGTGATGCTGCTGATCGTTCCAGTTCTGCTGAGATTTCTTCGATCTGCTTTTCCGGATCCGACGCTGGACGCGATTGCGAAGTCGCTCGGCGACTGGACCGGCCTGTATGTGATCGTCCTATTGGTCGGCGGCGTCTGGCTTTTGTTTTTCAAGCGACAAAAGAAATGCCGAAACTGCGGACATCAGTGGACGCACGCGAATAAGTAGCGCGCTTGTCTGAATGCCCGATTCCCACGACAATCCCCGCTTCCGCGACCCTTTTCGCTTCTGTCCCAACCGGAGCTTTTGATGAAGAATTCGGAACAAACCACGACCGGACGAACCATGAGCCGCAGGCGCATTTTATCTCAGGCGGGGCTGGCGGCGACGGCGGCGGTGGCAAGCCGCGCGGCGATCGCGGCCGAGGGCAGGGCCGACCCGGCCGCAGCGACGAAGGGGAACATCAAGCAGTCACTGGTGAACTGGTGTTATGCGGACAAGTTTGAGTCGGTGGAAAAGTTTGCCGAGGCGGCGCGGGATCTGGGGTGCAAGAGTGTTGAGCTGATCGATCCGAAACACTGGGACACTTTGAAAAAGTACGGGTTGACCTGCGCGATCGCGGGCAGCCATGGATTTGTGCAGGGGATGAACAATCCGAAGTATCAGCCCAAGTGTCAGGAGATATTGAAGAAACAGATCGATGCGAGCGCGGCCGCCGGGGTGCCGAGCGTGATCACGTTCACCGGAATGCGCGAGGACATTCCCGATGACGTGGGGATGGCCAACTGTGTGAAGGGGTACAAAGAGATTATCGGGTACGCGGAAGAGAAAAAGATGACGCTCTGTATCGAGATGCTGAACAGCCGGGTGGACAAGACGATGAAGGGGCATCCGGGGTATCAGGGCGACCATACGGACTACTGCATTGAACTGATCAAGAAGGTGGGGAGCGAGCGGATGAAACTGCTGTTTGATATTTACCATGTGCAGATCATGGACGGGGATGTGATCAGCCGGATTCGCCAGCACAAGGAGTACATCGGGCACGTGCACACGGCCGGGAATCCTGGGCGCGGGGAATTGGACGACAAGCAGGAGATCAACTATCCGCCGATCATGCGGGCGCTGGTTGAGGTGGGATATAAGGGATATGTAGGGCAGGAATTTGTACCGACGCGCGAGGTGATGGCGGGATTGCGCGAGGCGGTTGTGCTTTGTGATGTTTGATCGGGCAAGAGCGGCGTGGGCACTCGCATATTGCAATGAATGGGACTTTTTTCGCACGGCGATCAATATTTGTGTGATATCATGTCAGGCATGGATCTATCACCCCAGCTACAACGACTCATTGAGGCCCATGTAGAGTCAGGTCATTATCACACGGCGGAGGATGTGGTCGCGGCGGCGATTGCGAGTCTTGAACAACAGGATGCAATCGCGCGGCTGAGTACTGAGGAACTGGAGGCAATGTATCCGGGGATGGCCGAGAAGATCGCCAGGGGCTTGGATGACGCGGACAATGGGAGGGTTACCGACGGCGAAGAATTCTTCGCTGAATTGGAGCGAGAAGAAGAACAATCCAGGCACGATCGAAAGTCCGCATGATGCGGTACGTTCTCACCGACGAAGCGAAGGCCGACCTTCGAGAAATCATCGCTTACATCCGGCAAGAGAATCCGGATGCCGCCAAGCGCGTCCGCAAAAAGTTTGTTGCGGCCATGGAGCGACTCGCCATTTGTCCCAACATTGGACATCGGAGACCAGATCTTGGAGACGGGAGTTTGCGATGCTGGCGCGTTTACTCGTATCTCATCCTCTATCGCCCTGACAAAAGACCACTCCAGATTATCCACATAATACATGGCGCCCGAGACATCCCCCGTTTTTTTGGATGAATCCGCACTTCCCGCTACATTATTCGTTCCGTTATTTTTCGACGCGATCTGTTGAAGGGCTGAGGGCTAGATGAAGGTTCGAACTACTCCCGAGGGCAAGTTGAGCACGTACGAGCGGACGCTGTTGCAGGTGTTGGCGCGGCAGTTTCCCAATGTTGATGCGGCGATGGCGGAGATTGCGCGGCTGTCGGCCGTGGTGACGCTGCCGAAGGGCACCATCCACATCATCAGCGATATTCATGGCGAAGATAAAAAGCTGCGGCATGTCATCAACAATGCCTCCGGCACGCTTCGGCCGGTGGTGGAGCGGTTGTTCAAGGATCGGATGACTGCCGAGGAGTTTTCGGAGTTTCTCAAGTTGATCTTTTATCCGGCCGAGGTGACTGAACGCCTGGAAGAGACGGCGATGCATCCGGCCGAGCTGCGCGAGTTTGCCATTCGCACGCTCCGAAACCAGTTCGAGCTGGTGCGTGTTTTGGCGACGCGCTACAGTCTTAAGCGAGGCATGGATGTGTTTCCGGCGGAGTATCGCGAGCTTCTGGCGGAGATGTTGCATGAGCCGACGACGGAGCGGGGGCCGGAATTTGTCGAAGCGATCGTCGAGGAGCTGTTGCGGCGCGGCCGGGTGCTGCACCTGATTCATGTGACGGGGCGGCTGGTGCGTAACCTGGCGATTTACGAACTGATCATCGGCGGCGACTGCTGGGACCGCGGCCCGCGCGGCGACAAGGTCGTCGATTATCTTCGGCAACAACCCAACGTGTCGTTCATCTGGGGAAATCACGACGCGGCCTGGCTTGGCGCGTGTCTGGGCGACGAGGCGCTGATCTGCCACGTGCTGCGCGTATCGCTGCGGTATCGCCGGATGGCGCAGATTGATGAGGGATATAGCATTCCCTGGACGCCGCTGGAACATCTGGCGCGGACGGTTTATGCGGACGATCCGGCCGTTCATTTCATGCCGAAGGAAAGTGGGATGCGGCCGGACCAGGTCGTGGCGCGGATGCAGAAAGCCGCCGCGATCATGCAGTTCAAGCTGGAAGGCAAAAAGATCGCGCGCAATCCGCAATGGGGCATGGACGAGCGGCGCCTGCTGCATCGGATCGATTACAAGAATGGCACGATTGAATTGGAGGGCGTGCGCTATCCGCTGCGCGACAAATATTTCCCGACGATCGACCCGGCCAATCCGTACGAGTTCTCGGCGGAGGAACAGCTTTGCATGGACCGGATGCTGTTCTCCTTCAAGAGCAGCCAGAAGCTATGGGAACACATGCGCTACGTTGTCGGCAATGGATCGATGCATCTGGTGCGTGACCAGCATTTGATCTTTCACGGCTGCGTGCCGTGCGACGAGAAGGGCAACTTCCTGCCGATGGTGATCGACGGGGAGTCGCACGCGGGGCTGGCGATGTATGAGGAGATCGAAAAGGTCGTGCTGCGTGCGATGGAACGGCCGGTGGAGGCGGATCTGGATCTGCTCTGGTATCTCTGGAGCGGGCCGCGCTCGCCGCTGTTTGGGAAGGACAAGATTGCAACGCTGGAGCGGGATTTTATTGAGGACAAAACGCCACACCATGAGACGAAGGACGCGTATTTTGCGCTGATTCATGAGACGTGGTTCTGTGATAAGGTGCTGGCGGAATTTGGCGTTGATCCAACGCATGGCATGATTGTGAATGGCCACGTGCCGGTGAAGATTGAGAAGGGCGAAAGCCCGCTGAAGCGAAGCGGCAAGGCGATCACGATCGACGGGGCGTTTTCCGAGGCGTATGGCGATCACGGGTATACGCTGGTGCTGGAGGCCGACCGGACTGTTCTCGCGTTGCACCATCATTTTGAATCGGTGGACAAGGCGGTTCGCGAAGGCGTCGATATTGTTCCCAGCGTCTCGGTCATCAAGACGTGGGACCGCGTGCGGCGGATGAGCGACACGGAGCGCGGCGAGGAATTGCGCTGCGATATCGAAATGCTGGAGCGGCTGATTGATGCGTATCGCAACAACGAGCTTCGGCAGAATGGCCGGGCGTGGTCGGCGCAGGCGTCGTCATAAGATTTGAAACTGTTGAAAGGCGCACGATTCGGCCGCCATCTGCGTAGAAGAAGGTATGGAAGCACAGTTGAAAGCACCTTTGCCCGCAACCGCGACACTTACCATCGGCAGCGTCAGCTATCTGAATGCCAAGCCGCTGATTTATGGCCTGGACGGTCCGGGCAATCAGGATCTGCGGCTTGTGCTGGATGTTCCTTCGAAACTCGGGGACGGCTTGCGGCAACGGCGTTTTGATGTGGCGCTTCTTCCGGTCATCGATATTCAGCGGATTGAAAAATTGGGCCTGATCACCAGCGGCGGGATCGGCTGCGATGGCCCGACGCTGACGGTGCGGATTTTCAGTGGACGGCCAATTGAGCAGATCAGGACGCTGGCGTGCGATCCGGACAGTCATACGTCGGTGGCGCTGGCGCGGGTGATCCTCGCGGAAACTTATGGCATTACGCCGGAACTTGTAGAATTGCACGGTACGAAGACGCAACTGTGCGACGCCCGGCTGTTGATCGGCGACAAGGTGGTGTGTGAAGAGCCGGCGGGATTGGAATTCCAACTCGATCTTGGCGCGGCGTGGAAGGAGATGACCGGATTGCCGTTCGTCTTTGCGATCTGGGTGGCGCGCGAGGGCGTTCCACTCAGGGATCTGGCCGAGAGGTTGGAGGCCGCGAAGCGGCAGGGCCTGCGGCACGTATCGGAAATCATTACCCGTCACGCCGTACCGCGCGGCTGGCCGGCCGGGGTTGCGCTACAATACATGACGATGTATTTGAAGTACGACATCACCTCATTGCACCTGGACGCGATCCGGCGGTTTCATGCGCTGGCGTGGAAGCATAAGATGCTGGATGCACCGCCACGCGAGCTGGTCGTGCTGTAGCGGTTGGACATTTAGCGGAGACATCTATGCCGTTTACCCTGCCTGCGATTTCGCGTCGACGGTTTTTAGGCAGCACATTGGCAGCGGGCACATTGCTCGCTGGCCAGCGATTGTTCGGCGCGGTGGAGGCGGCAGCGACGCGGCCAGCGGTGGATCCACATCGGTTTGCCCTGTTGTCGGACGTCCACATCTTCAAGGAAAAAGACAAAGTCGCGCGTGAAGTGAATATGTTTGACAACCTGGTGAGGGTGTCGGGCGAAGTGGTTGCGCTGTCGCCAGCGCCGACCGCGGTTTTATTGAGTGGGGACTGTGCGTTTCACGCCGGCACGAGCGAGGACTACGTCACGTTTCTGGAGGCCATGCAGCCGATTCGTGCGGCCGGGCTGCCGGTTCATCTCACCCTGGGCAATCACGATCACCGCCAGCGATTTCTCAAAGCGATCCCCGCGGATGATGCGCGGCAGAAGGTGGTGGAACACCGCGTGGCGCTGATGGTGAAGGCGGAGCGCGCAAACTGGTTCATCCTCGATTCGCTGGATGAGGATTCGATGGCCAAGGGAGAAGTGGGCGAAGAGCAAATCGCATGGCTGGGCAAGGCGCTGGATGCAGAGTCGAGCAAGCCTGCGATCGTGATGGTGCACCATCAGCCGGACGAGGGGAAAATTGTCACCGGATTGCAGGACACGAAAGAGTTGATGAACGTTCTTCTGCCGCGCAAGCACGTGAAAGCACTGTTCTTTGGCCACACACACGACTGGCACCGCGACGTGCGCGAAGGCATGCATCTCGTAAACCTGCCGCCCGTCGCATACGTCTTCACGCCCGGCAAACCCAACGGCTGGGTGGATGCACATTTGACCGAGAACGGCGCGAAGCTCGAACTTCACACGCTCAATCCGAAGAACGGCGCGGCCGGCGAGAAGGTTGAACTGGCGTGGCGCTAGCTACGCCGGCTGCCACCCTTTGACGATGTTTTCAAGCTTCATGGACGCGATGCGCTTGTGGATTCTGCTTCGCTAATTCTTCAATCGTGAAAAGTTGACAAGCATCTGATCCGGTGTATTTATGTGAGCCGATGGGTGTGGATCGCTTGATGCAGGGAAGGGCTCTCGATGGCTAACGCACTTCTGATCGTTGTTTTATTGCTGTTGGCCATTAACCTGGTCGTGACGGCGATGCTGTTGCTTCGCCGAAGGGACACAGCGACTCTATCTCTTGATCCACAATTCGCCGCACTGGACAAATCATGCGAAAGGACCGAGCGCGGGATTCGTGAAGAAATGAGTCGCTCGCGAGACGAAGCCAGTAGCGCCTCGCGACAATTGCGCGAAGAACTGGGCAAAGTCCTTAAGTCGTTCGGCGACCAAGTTTCGGCGCGGATGATCGAGATCGCAAATCTTCAAAAGGGCCAGCTTGACACGTTCTCTGCGCAACTCGGCGCGCTGACTACGACCAACGAGAGAAAGCTGGAAGCATTGCGCGAGTCGGTCGAGGCGAGGCTCGGACAGATGCAGGCCGACGCGCAGAATCAACACGCCGCATCTCGTGAGGAAAGCGCGCGATCTTTTGGTGGTCTCTGCGAATCGCTGCTCGCGAGGATGCTGGAGATCGCGACGCTTCAAAAGAATCAGCTCGACGCTTTCGTAGGAGCATTGACAAATCTAACTCAGTCAAACGACAAGCGGCTTGAAGAAATGCGTTCAACAATTGAACGGAAGCTTTCGAACCTCTCCGCAGACGCCGCGCAGAATAGCGCGCAATCCCGTGAGGAAATGGCAAAATCGATAAAGAGCTTTGGCGACATGTTCTTGTCTCGGATGAGCGACATCGCAGGTTTGCAAAAGGGTCAGCTCGAAACATTTGCAGGCAATCTTGCGACTCTTACGCAGACGAACGAACAAAAACTCGACCAAATGCGAGAAATGGTCGAGGCGAAGCTGGGCGCGATCCAGCAGGACAACGCCGCAAAGTTGGAGCAAATGCGAGCAACCGTCGACGAAAAGTTGCATGCGACACTCGAGCAACGTCTTGGAGACTCATTTAAGATTGTTAGTGACCGCCTTGAGCTCGTTCACAAAGGGCTTGGAGAGATGCAGACGCTGGCATCAGGTGTTGGTGATCTGAAGAAGGTGCTAACAAACATCAAGACCCGGGGCTGTTGGGGGGAGGTCCAACTAGGCAATTTGCTCGAGCAAATGCTTACGGTTGACCAGTACGAGAGCAACGTGGCGATGAATGTAGAGAGCAACGAACGTGTCGAATATGCGATCAAGCTTCCAGGACGAGACATTGACGGGCGGCACGTTTGGCTTCCAATCGACGCAAAATTTCCGCAGGAAGACTATCAGCGCCTAGTGGACGCACAAGATCGAGGGGATGTGCCCGGAGTGGACTCGGCCTCGATTGCTCTAGAAATGTGTGTGCGGCAGGAAGGCAAAAAAATCCATGAGAAATATATCAATCCTCCGAGCACAACTGATTTTGCGATAATGTTCCTGCCCACAGAAGGGCTTTTTGCAGAGGTGTTGCGACGACCAGGTTTGTGTGATGGGCTGTTACGCGACCACCGCGTTGTTGTTAGCGGGCCCACAACGCTCGCAGCAGTCTTAAGCAGCCTACAGATGGGCTTTCGAACTCTGGCGGTTGAGAAACGATCAAGCGAGGTCTGGACAGTCCTCGGGGCGGTGAAAAGCGAGTTTGGAAAGTTCGGCCAGATACTTGATAAGGTGCAGAAAAAGCTTGGGGAAGCGAGCAGGACAATTGATACGGCCCAGGTGCGGTCGCGAGCAGTCGAAAGGCAATTGCGAGGAGTGCAACAGCCCGCCGCGGATGGAGCTGCCAAGCTACTCGACCATATTGATGTTATCGGAATTGATGATGAGACATTAGAATCTGCAGACTCGCTTCAGAATGACGATGTCACCGATCAACTTAGTTGAGTGTCATAGGCAACCGCTATATTAAGGAGAAACCCATGTTGCGTGAGAAAGTGACATCAAGCAATCTAAGTTCGATCGGGTATGATCTTGATTACAATATTCTTGAGATAGAATTTAATAGTGGCGGAATCTACCAATACATTGGTCTTCCCCAGAACGTATTCGAAGAATTAATGGGAGCCGTTTCGAAGGGATCGTACTTTCAAAAGCATATTCGAGACCAGTACAAATCGGTAAAAGTTCGTTAATGGAGGCGCTGTGATTGTCAAATCGGTCAGGGTAGAGCGATTCAGATCAATTCTGGATGAAACGCTCGAGTGCGAACAATTAACAGTAATGGTGGGACCGAATGGCGTCGGAAAATCATGTTTCTTACGCGCAATGGATCTTTTTTATGACCCGAGTCCATCGGTCGATCCAGAAGACTTTTACAACCGCGATAGTTCTTATGAGCTGGTCATTTCGCTGACATTTTCGGTAAAAACTGCAACTGCGCGGGAGTTGTTCAACAAATATATCGAAGGAAATGAACTGACGGTTGCGCGCGTATTCAAATTCGTGGACGAGAAAATCAGCACGCGCTACCATGGCTCCAGTCTTCAATCGTTGCATTTTGATGAGGTGCGGAAGGCAATGACACTTAAAGAACGTGCCAGGGTTGCGAAGCAGCGGTATGAAGAGTTGCGTTCGAAGGACGAGTTCACGTCGTTGCCTGCCTGGACTGTTCTCGGCGCGGTGGAGGAAAGTTTGCAGTCTTGGGAACTGGCAAACCCGGAGGAATGTGTTCGAAAACGCGACGATGGACAGTTCTTCGGGTTCGGCGGCGTGGGGCGTGGATATCTGGATAGATTGTGTCCGTTCGACGAACCACACCTTCGCGCCGGCGGCGTAACTCGCCACCATGCCTCCAACTTGGAGGTATCACATGGATGCATTGGCGAAGAATACCACGGCCCAGACCTGGCGTGAACGAATTGCCGCTCAGCG